>JAOUGR010000054.1 GCA_029857655.1 Gammaproteobacteria bacterium
GCTCAGACACTTAGCGACGATAGTCACTTCCCAGACTGAGCCTGCGGGAGAACCCAAAAATCAGTAACTTACGAGCCGCTTCTACAGCGACTTATTAGGTCTTGCTCTTTTTTTGATGAAAGATGGGAGTCGGCCGATAAGCCGGGTTCTGTCGTGGGCAACCATTCATCTGGGATGCACGTCGCCGTGCACCTCAAGCAGCCTACCCGGAAGCACGCGCGGGTCGCGCGCTGCAGCTTGCGCCGCATGCTTCCCTATTTGGCCTTGCTCCAGGCGGGGTTTGCCGTGCCGTCGCCGTTGCCGTCGACGCGGTGCGCTCTTACCGCACCGTTTCACCCTTGCCGTCGTGCTTGCGCACGCTTAGGCGGTTTGCTTTCTGTTGCACTTTCCGTGGGCTCTCGCCCCCCAGGCGTTACCTGGCGCCGTACCCTATGGAGCCCGGACTTTCCTCCGTTTTCTCGCGAAAACGGCGGTTGCCTGGCCGACTCCCGCCACCAACATAATGGCAATGGCCATGCGCCTCAAGCGGAATCGCCGCGCTTCGCCTTGCCGAGTTCTAGTGCGCGCGCATAGGCCTCGTTCTTGCGCACGCCGCACAGCTCCGCCGCCGCCTCGGCCGCCGTGGACGGCGGCAGGAAACGCAGCAGAACCGCGAGCGTTTCATCGATCCGGCCAGCGTCTTGAGATTCGACCTCCGCGCCTTCGACGATGATGACGGACTCGCCGCGGGCCAGATCCTCATCGCTTTTCGCGCGGGCGAGGAGTTCGTCGAGGCTGCCGCGATAGAAAGTCTCGAAGCGCTTGGTCAGTTCGCGCGCAATGCAGGCGCGGCGCGTGCCGCCGCAGGCCGCGCCGATGTCCGCGAGGCTGGCGGCGATGCGGTGGGGCGCTTCGTAGATTATGAGCGTGCGCGGATCGGCCGCGAGTTCGGCCAGGCGCCGCTTCCGCGCCGCAGCCCGTGCGGGCAGGAATCCCTCGAAACAGAAGCGGTCACTGGGCAGCCCCGCGGCGGAAAGCGCTGCGATCGCGGCCGAGGGCCCAGGTATGGGCGACACGACGATTCCCGCCGCAAGCGCCGCACGCAGCAGCAGGTACCCGGGATCGCTGATGAGTGGCGTGCCCGCATCGCTGATGAGCGCGACGCTCTCGCCCGCGCGGAGCCGCCCGACCAGCTCGGTCGCGCGGGCGCGCTCATTATGTTCGTGCAGGGACAGCAGGGGCCGCTCCAGCCCCAGCCCCCGCAGGAACTGCGAGCTGTGCCTGGTATCCTCGGCGGCGACGACACTGACGGCGGCGAGAATTTCACGCGCTCGCGCCGAAATGTCGCCCATGTTGCCGATCGGCGTCGCGACCACGTAAAGCACACCCGCTTGCACCACTATAATGTCCCTCCCCGACCGCACCGGGCGGCCGGGTGATCCTCGCCAAGGGCCGTCGCCGATGCAAGTGAATGTCAGTGTCCTCAGGAATCTGGTGGCGGCCAGCGCGCTGGCCTGGCTCAGCAGCGCCTGTCAGGTCCCCGGTCTCGACCGGCCAGCGGGCCGGGAAGCCGCAGCGGAACGGGCGGGCCGCCAGTCGCGACTGGGTGACCACGCGTCTGCAGCCCGCAGCTACGAAGCGGTGGCGCGCGCGGCGCCTGCGGCCGAACGAAACGCCTCGTGGCTGTCCGCCGCGGCCGAGTGGGTGGCCGCAGGCGATGCCGCCGCCGCCGATACCGCGGTCGGCATGCTCGCACCGCCGATCTCGACAGCGGATGCGAATGAGCGGGCCCGCGTACAGGCGGAAATAGCACTGGCGCGCGGCGAGACGCAGCGCGCGGTGACGCTCATGCGCGAGATTCCGGAAGCGGGCGACGCGGCCGCGCTCGCGACACGCGCGCGCATCCAGTTCAATGCCGATCGCGTGCCCGCCGCCGTTTCAAGCCTGATCGCACGCGATCGCTTGCTTGCCAACAAAGCGGAACGCGAGGCGAACCAGCGAATGATTCTCGACGGTATCGGCGAGGCGCAGGGCCGTGGCTCGGACATCCGTGCGCCGGCAGATTCCGATGCCTTGCTCGCGGGCTGGCTCGAGCTCGGGCGAATCATTGCCGACGCCAGGGCTGGCGCGCTCGGCGTGCAGCGACGCGTACAGACCTGGCGCGCGCGCTATCCGGCGCATCCAGCCTCCGACGCACTGTGGCGCAACCTGCTCGATGGGCCCGTAGCGAGCAGCGACCTGCCGCGCCAGATCGCGCTGCTGCTGCCGTTGTCCGGGCGCGCGGAAGCCGCAGGCGTCGCGGTGCGCGACGGTTTTCTTGGCGCATATTACGAGCAGGATGCCGGCTCACGCCCGCGGCTGCGCATCTACGACGTCGCTGCCCGGGACGCGCCGTCCGCCTACCTCCAGGCGATCGCGGACGGCAGCGACTTCGTGGTCGGTCCCTTGACGCGCGAAGAGGTTTCGGGTCTCGCCTCGCTTGCCGACGGACGCGCGACGACGCTGGTGCTCAATTTCCTGCCGGAGGGCGTCGTCGTCCCCGACCGCTTCTATCAATATGCCCTGTCGCCCGAGGATGAGGCGCGTTTGGTGGCGCGGCGCGTGGTCGCCGACGGCCTCACGGCCGGATTGACACTGGTTCCGCAGTCTGACTGGGGACGGCGCGTTCAGGCCGCGTTTGCCGCAGAGTTCGCGGCGGCCGGCGGCCAGCTGCTGGACCAGGCGGAATACGCGCCGGATACGGCCGACTTCAACCTGCTGCTGCAGAAACTCCTGCGCACCGACGGCAAGCGCGGCAGCACGCCGCGAGCGGATGCCAATTTCATCTTCGTCGGCGCGCAGCCCCTGCACGGCCGGCTGATCCGCACGCAGCTGCGCTTCAATTACGCGAGTGCGCTGCCCGTGTATGCGACTTCGGACATCTACGATCCGCAGGGAATCAGCAATGTGGACCTGGATGGCGTGATCTTCCCGGACATGCCGTGGGTCCTGGATCCTTTCGGCCCTGCGACGGCCGTTCGCCAATCCGCGGAGCGCATCTGGCCGGACCGGGCCGGCCAGCGCGGCCGTCTGCATGCTTTCGGCTATGACGCCTTCCGCCTGGTCGGTGAATTAAGGCGCCTGCGTGGACGGACCACGACGCCATTGCCCGGGCTAACAGGCCGGCTCGATGTCGGCAGCGACGGGCGTGTCCATCGCGAGCTCGAGTGGGCCCAGATCATCGATGGCCGCCCCGTGTCGCCACCGCCACCAATGCTGTTGCCGCCGGTTGCCAAGACGACCCCGGCGACGTGAGCGCCGCGCCGCACCTCGAGATCGGCCGCGCCGCCGAGGCTGCCGCGGCAAGTCATCTGGAACGGATCGGCTACCGGATCCTGCAGAACAATTTCCGCGCACGAGGCGGCGAGCTCGATGTCATTGCGATGGAAGGCGCCGCGCTTGCCATCGTGGAAGTCAGGTATCGCGCTAGCGATCAATACGGTGGCGGCGCAGCCAGTATTACCGCGGCCAAGCGCCGGCGCATCATCCGCGCAGCGCGCGCACTGCTCGCGACGCAACCGTTGCTTGCCCGCCTGCCGGCGCGATTCGACGTCGTCGAGGTATCCGGTCCCGCCGACGCGCTCGACTGCCACCTAATTCGCGGCGCGTTCAGCCTCTGACGCTTGATCCGTCGCCGCAATCGAGGTGGCGGGGTGTCTCAGAGCGAAGCATAAAGTTCCTGCGAAGCGAGGAGACACCCCGCCGGATCCCGATTGCGGCGACGACACCGCACCGGATCCCGCTCGTGGCGCCGGCACCGCGCGCCGGGAGTTACTTCACGACGCGGAGTTTTGGGCGGCTGCCGGAATCGTCGTGGCCGGGTGCTGCGGGTGGCGGGGTCGCGTCCGTTTCGTCCTGGAAGAGCATGCCCTGGCCCGTCTCGCGCGCGTAGATGCCGAGCACCGCGGCGATCGGCACCCGGACATTCTGCGGCACGCCGCCGAAGCGCGCGGCGAACTCGATCCACTCATTGCCTAGCTTCAGGCCCTGCGTCGCCTGCCAGCCGACATTCAGCGTGATGCGGCCGTCGCGCACAAATGCTTTCGGCACCTCGGTGCCAGCGACACCGGCGTCGACCACCAGGTGCGGCGTCTGGCCATTCTCGGTCATCCATTCGTGCATCGCGCGCACCAGGTAGGGTCGTCGCGAGGTCTGCTGCGCGGCCATGAATTCAAGCCTTCATCACAGCGCGGGGCGGGTCACTTCACGTCCTTCCAGTATTCCTTCTTCAGGAAGTATGTGAAGGCCGTGAACATCAGGAGGTACAGGATCACCCACACGCCCAGCGAGCGGCGCTGGGCCTTGGCGGGCTCCGAAACGTACTCGAGGAATGTCACCGTGTCCCGCACAAAGCCGTCGAACTCTTCCGCGCTCAACTCGCCCGGCGTGCCGGACTCGAGGCCCGCCAGGTGGCGGACCGATTCGCCATTCGATCCCGGCTTTTCCTCGTAGCGCGGCTGCTGCACGCCCTGCAGGCCGGCCAGCACGTACGGCATCACGGTATTGGCGAGCACGGCGTTGTTCGCGCCGGTCGGGCGCGACGGATCGCCGTAGAAGGACTTCAGGTAAGTGTAGACATAGTCGACACCGCGGCTGCGGGCGATCAGCGACAGGTCCGGCGGAACATTGCCGAACCACTCGCGCGCCTGCTCCGGCGGCATCGACGTCAGCATGGTGTCGTAGACGCGCATGCCGGTGAACATCAGGTTGTCGCGCAGCTCCTCTTCGGTCAGAGCGAGATCGGTGGCGACCTGGCTGTAGCGCATGAAGCGAGCGGAATGGCAGCCGAGGCAATAATTGACGACGTTGCGCGCACCGCGCTGGAGGGAAGCGAGACTGCTGACATCGGTGTCGGCGTCCAGCAGCGGATAGCCGTGGGTCGCAGCGGACAGCGCAATCGGCCACCCGAGCACGACCAGCGCTGCCAGTAACCTGGCAGGCCTCACGACGTCACCCGCGACGGTACTGGCTTGTGGCTGTCGATGCGCGAGTACCAGGGCATCAGCAGGAAAAACGCGAAGTAGTAAATCGTGCCGATCACGGACATCGCCTTGAATGGCTGTTCGGCGGGCTTCATGCCGCAATAGCCGAGCATGATGAATGCCGCGGCGAACAGCATCAGCGCCACCTTGTAAATCGGGCCGCGGTAACGGATCGACTTGACCGGCGCGCGGTCGAGCCAGGGCGCGAAGAACAGCACCAGGATCGCCGAGAACATCACCAGCACGCCCCAGACCTGGGTGCCCGCAAAAGCCGGCACCGCGCGGAGCATCGCGTAGTAAGGAGTGAAGTACCAGACCGGCGCGATGTGCTCGGGTGTCAGCAGCGGATTCGCGGGCTCGAAATTCGCCGCTTCCAGGAAAAACCCGCCCAGTTCCGGCGCAAAGAACACGACTGCCGCGAACAACACGAGGAATATCGAAAGCCCGTAGATGTCCTTGACCGTGTAATAAGGATGCATGGCGACACCGTCCAGCGGGCGGCCATCCGGTCCCTTGGTCTTCTTGATCTCGATGCCATCCGGGTTGTTGGAACCGACCTCGTGCAGCGCGAGGATATGCGCGACGACCAGGAAGATAAGAACCAGCGGCACCGCGACCACGTGCAATGCGAAAAAGCGGTTCAGCGTGATGTCCGATATGTAGTAATCGCCGCGGATCCACTCGACCAGCGCATCGCCAATCCACGGGAATGTGCCAAACAGCGAGACGATCACCTGTGCGCCCCAGTAGGACATGTTGCCCCACGGCAGCAGGTAGCCCATGAAGGCCTCCGCCATCAGCGCGAGATAGATCAGCACGCCGAAGATCCACAGCAATTCGCGCGGCTTGCGGTGCGAGCCGTACAGCAACGCGCGGAACATGTGCAGGTAGACGACGATGAAGAAAGCCGAGGCGCCGGTCGAATGCAGATAGCGGATCAGCCAGCCCCACTCGACGTCCCGCATGATGTATTCGACTGAGCCGAAAGCCTCGATGTCCGAGGGCTTGTAGCTCATCGTCAGGAATATGCCGGTGAAGATCTGCAGCGCCAGCACAAAGATCGCGATCGATCCGAAGTAGTACCAGAAGTTGAAATTCTTCGGAGCGTCGTACTCCGACATGTGCTCCTTCCAGAGCGCGGTCATCGGGAAGCGCGCGTCGACCCAGGCGCCGAGCGACTTCAGGCGGCCGCCACCCGCCGTATTCGACTGATTCGAGCTCATCAGCCGACCCTCACCTCGTCGACACCGATCAGGATGCGCTGCTTGTCGATAAAGACATACGGCGGGATTTCCAGGTTGGTCGGTGCCGGCACGCCCTTGAATACGCGACCCGCGACATCGAACTTGGAGCCGTGACAGGGGCAGAAGAAACCACCCGGCCAGTCCGCACTGAGTACGCCGTCCTCGCTCGCGCCCGGGCCGAAACGATTCTGCGGCGCGCAGCTGAGATGCGTGCAGACGCCGAGTACGACGAAATACTCGGGATTGCGCGCCCGCTGTTCGTTCTTCGCATACTCGGGCTGCCTGGAGATATCCGAGCGCGGATCCGACAGGCGGTCTTCGATGCTGGCCAGCGACTCGATCATCCCCGGTGTGCGCCTCACGACGTAAACCGGCTTGCCGCGCCACACGATCTTGAGCATCGCGCCCGGATCGAGCTTGCTGATGTCGATTTCGACCGGCGCGCCGAGCGCCTTGGCGCGGGCACTGGGCTTCCAGGAGGCCAGGAATGGTGCCGCCGCGAATGCCACGCCGACCGCACCGGTGATGGTCGTGGCCGCCGTCAACAATTGGCGCCGGCCACGGTCAATTTCTTCGCCCATCGGTTCTGTTTTCGTTCGTTGCAGGGTTTGACGCATTATACACGCTGGAACATCGTCCAAATGGATGCTGGCGGGCGCATGTCAAGGATTGCGGGCTGGTTGCGCTGGATTTCACCATGGGTCGCATTGGGGCTTGCGGTGGCGCTCGCGCTCGTGTTGCTGAAGCGCGGCACGAATGGCGGCGATGCGGCACCGCCTGCGTCCGCCCCGCCCGCGCAAGCGGTCCAGGCGCCCGCCGCGAATCCTGATCCGGCCGCCGTGCAGCCGCCCGCGCCACAACCGCAGTTCGTGAGTTATGCCGACGCCGTGGACCGCTCGGCGCCGGCGGTCGTCAATATCTACACCGAGCGGCGCGTGCTGGTGCCGAGTGTCGGCAGGCTGCCGCCGGAAATCGGCCGCCTGTTCGGCGACGTCTGGCCGGATTACCGCGAGCGCGTGGAACGCAGCCTCGGCTCGGGCGTCATTTACGATGCGCGCGGGCACGTGGTGACCAACTTCCACGTCATCGAGAAGGCGTCGCAGATCAACGTGCAGCTGAAGGACGGGCGCGAGGCACCCGCCACGCTGGTCGGCGCGGATCCCGACACCGATCTCGCAGTACTCAAGATCGACCTCGCCAAGCTGCCGGTGATGCCCATCGGCCGCTCCGACCGCCTGCGGGTCGGCGAGCCGGTGCTCGCCATCGGCAATCCCATAGGCCTTGGCCAGACCGTCACGCAGGGAATCATCAGTGCGACCGGCCGCGGCCGGCTCGGTGTCTCCACGTACGAGAATTTCATCCAGACCGATGCGCCGATCAATTTCGGCAATTCCGGCGGTGCACTGATCAATGCGACCGGCGAACTGGTCGGACTGAACACGGCGATTGCGGGCCGGATGCTGGGCATCGAGGGCATCGGCTTCGCGATTCCGGTTGACCTCGTGCGCGGCGTCGTGGACGCCATTCTGCGTGACGGCAGGGTCGTGCGCGGCTGGATCGGCGTCGTTCCGCGTGATGTGACCGAGGGCGAAGCCGAGCAGTTCGGCATCCCGGTGGGTTCGGTGCTGGTCAGGCAGGTCTATGACGGGAGCCCGGCGAATGCGCAGGGTGTCACGCGCGGCGATGTCATCACCGAGGTCAATGGCACGCGGCTGCGCGGCGCCCAGGACCTGATGGCGCGGGTTGCAATGCTGAAGCCCGGGCAGGGAGTAAGACTCAGTCTCTGGCGCGGGCCGCCATTCGAAGAACCGCTGCGCGAGCACAATGTCCGGATTGAAGTGGTCGAGCGGCCGACGCAGGCGGCCGCCTCGCCCGCCGCCTGAGCCGGCTCAGGTCCGCGCGCCCGGTATGCGCCGGATGCTGGCGCCGAGCTGGCGCAGTTTCTCCTCGATGCATTCGTAACCGCGATCGATGTGATAGATGCGCTGCACGTCGGTCACGCCTTCGGCAACCAGCCCGGCAAGGACGAGACTCGCCGATGCACGCAGGTCGGTGGCCATGACCGGCGCACCCGAAAGCCGCGCCACGCCCTCGATGACCGCCGTGTGGCCCTCGAGGCGCAGCTCGGCGCCGAGCCGGCGCAATTCGAGCATGTGCATGTAGCGGTTCTCGAATATGGTCTCGACGATCGTCGCGACGCCGTCGGCGACCGCATCGAGCGCGGCGAACTGCGCCTGCATGTCGGTCGGGAATCCCGGGTATGGCGCGGTGCGTATATCCACCGCCGCGGGTCGCCGCCCGTGCATGTCCGCGCTGATCCAGTCCGGGCCGGTCTCGACTGTCGCGCCGGCCTCGCGCAATTTCGCGAGCACCGCGTCGAGGTGATCTGGCCGCGTGCTGCGGACACGCACCCGGCCGCCCGTGATTGCGCCCGCAACCAGAAATGTGCCGGTCTCGATGCGATCCGGCAGCACGCCGTATTCGCATCCGCCGAGCCGCTCGCGGCCCTCTATGACGATCTTGTCGGTTCCCGCGCCGGAAACCGCCGCGCCCATCGCGTTGAGGCAGCCCGCGAGATCAACAACTTCCGGTTCGCGCGCGGCGTTTTCGATCTCGGTGCGGCCTTCGGCGAGCGTCGCCGCCATCATCAGGTTTTCCGTGCCGGTGACCGTGACGGTATCGAGCACGATTCGGGTGCCCTTGAGCCGGCCGGCCCTGGCGTGGATGTAGCCGCCCTCGACGCTGATTTCCGCGCCCATCGCCTCGAGCCCCGCAATGTGCAGGTTCACGGGTCGCGCACCGATCGCGCATCCGCCGGGCAGCGACACGCGCGCCTCGCCGTGCCGCGCGAGCAAGGGACCCAGCACCAGGATTGACGCGCGCATTGTCTTGACAAGTTCGTAAGGCGCGACCGGCGTCGTAAGCCGGGAACCGTCGACTTCAACACGCATGCCATCGCGGACCGTCACGCCCACACCCATGCGGCCCAGCAACTCGATCATCGTCGTGACGTCATGCAGGTGCGGAACATTTCCGATCGTCAATGGCGCATCGGCCAGCAGGCCAGCCGCCAGGATCGGCAGCGCCGCATTCTTGGCGCCCGAGGCGCGCACCTCCCCCGAAAGCCGTATCCCGCCGGAAATCTGGAGCTTATCCATGGCCAGGGGCCTCAGCCCGCCGCTCGCCGCGCCCATTCTTCGGGTGCGGGCGTGTCGAGCGACAAAGCATGGATCTCCCGGCCGACCGCGGCGCCCAGCGCCCGATAAACGAGCTGGTGACGCTGGATCGTGCGCAGGCCGGCGAATTCCGCCGCCACCACGAGCGCCTCGAAATGCACATTGTCTTGCGAGCGCACTTCAACGGTCGCGCCCGGCAGCGCGCTCAGGATCTGCTCGCAAATCTGCTCCGGCGTCATCGCATCGGGCTCCAAAAAACGGCCCGTCATCTTATCCGGCATTGCAGCCTGCCCGCACGGCCTGCCGGGGCCGGGGGTGGCAGACGCCGGTGTATGATGCCGAATTGCCCTGGACAGCGACCTGAAGTGCATGAAACAGCCCGCAAATGCCACCGGATTTGTCGACCTGGGACGCAATGCGCTCCGCATCGAGGCGCAGGCGGTCGCCGCGCTCGTCGATCGGCTCGGCGACGAGTTTGCCGCGGCCTGCCGCATATTTCTCGACTG
>JAOUGR010000350.1 GCA_029857655.1 Gammaproteobacteria bacterium
ACGCCCGGTTCCGCGAGCGCTCGGCCGCCGCGCTCGCGCGGCTGCTTGCCGAGACCGGCCGCGGCGCGAACGCCGTGCTGTTCGGTTCCGCCGGCTCGCTGGCAGCGGCGATGCAGCCGGCGCTCGGCATGCCGGACCGCGCGCTGATGCGCCTCAAGCTCACCTTCTATAACACCGGCGTCAGTTGCTTGCTGTTCGACGGTGAGACGCTCACGATCGAATCATTGAATGGGGTGGGTCACCTCGAACAACCCGCGTTCGCGCATCTGATTACGCACCGCTGAGCGGCAGGGGCAGACCAATGGACTTCAATCTCGAGCCCGCGAAACAGGTCGTCGTCAACCGCTACCGGGAATACGTGGACCGCGAACTGCTCCCGCTCGAACCGGAGTTCCTCGCATCCGGGTTCGCAGCCATGCTGCCGAAGCTGCGCGAGCGGCGCGCCGACGCCAAGCGGCAGGGGCTGTGGGGACCGATCTACCCGCGCGAGCACGGCGGGCTTGGTCTCGACCTGCCAACGCACGGGCTGATCTCGGAGGCGCTCGGCCGCTGCCCGTTTGCGCATTACGTATTCGGCTGCAACGCGCCGGATGCCGGCAATGTCGAACTGCTGCACGAATCGGGCACGCCCGCGCAGAAGAAGCAGTGGCTCGAGCCGCTGGTCGCGGGCGAGATCCGCAGCTGCTTCGGCATGACCGAGCCCGACAACAGCGGTGCCAATCCACTGATGCTGACGACGCGCGCCGAGGCCGGCGGCGAGGGCTGGGTGCTGAACGGCCGCAAGTGGTTCACGACCGGCGCGGATGGTGCGAGTTTCTGCATCGTCATGGCGATCAGCGATCCGGATGCGCCGCCGCACGGCCGCGCCAGCCTGTTCCTGGTGCCCACCGACACGCCGGGCTACCGGCTGCTGCGCAATACGCCGGTCATGGGCCACGCGGGCGCGGATCTTTTCTCGCACGGTGAAATCGAGTTGCAGGACTGCCGCATCGGGCCCGGGCAGCTTCTTGGCGGGCGCGGCGAAGGGTTCCGGCTGGCCCAGGCGCGCCTTGGCCCGGGCCGCATCCACCATTGCATGCGCTGGCTCGGCATCTGCGAGCGTGCGCTCGCGATGATGATCGAGCGCGCGGCGGCGCGTGTCATCGCCCCGGACGGCCGCCGGCTCGGCGACAGCGACATCGTGCGCGCATGGATTGCCGAGAGCGCAGCCGAGATCCGGGCGGCGCGGCTGCTCGTGCTGCACGCGGCATGGCGGATCGGCCATGCCGGCGCCAAGGCCGCGCGCGACGACATCTCGATGATCAAGTACCACGTCGCCGGCGTGCTGCAGCGCGTGATCGACCGGGCGCTGCAGGTGCACGGTGGGCTCGGCGTCACGGATTACACGGTGCTCGCGTGGTTCTATCGCGAAGAACGCGCTGCGCGCATCTACGATGGCCCGGACGAGGTGCACAAGATCGCAGTGGCGCGCCACCTGCTCGGAAACCGCAACGGATGAGCCTGCTCGACGAGGCGGGCGCCGTGCGCGCCGGGGAGGCGCTCGACGCCGACCGCCTCGGCCACTACCTGGCCGCACACGTGCCGGGCCTCGAACTGCCGCTGGCAGTGCGGCAGTTTCCGGCCGGATTCTCCAATCTCACGTACCTGCTGAGCGCGGGAGACGTCGAACTGGTGCTGCGGCGTCCGCCGTTCGGCACGCGGCCGAAATCCGGCCACGACATGGGCCGCGAGTTCCGTGTGCTGTCGGCGCTGAAACGCGGATTCGCCGAGTGCCCCAGGCCCGTCCACTACTGCGCAGACCCATCGGTGATCGGCGCGCCGTTCTACGTCGTCGAGCGCATCCGCGGCATCATCCTGCGGCGCGACTATCCGCCGGAACTGCCGCCGACACCCGGCCTCGTGCGTGCCCAGCAGACGGCGCTCGTGGACGCGCTCGCCCGGCTCCACGGCCTCGACTACCGTGCGCTCGGAGTCGCGGAACTCGGCCGGCCCGATGGGTACGTCGCGCGCCAGGTCGAGGGCTGGACCGCACGCTATGCGCATGCGCGGACGGCAGACGCGCCATCGGCGGTGGCGGTGACGGGGTGGCTGGCGTCACACCTGCCGCCGGAATCGCCGGCGGCCGCACTCATCCACAATGACTACAAACTGGACAACGTGGTGTTCGATGTGGACGTGCCCGGGCGGCTGGTCGGCGTGCTCGACTGGGAAATGGCCACGATCGGCGACCCGCTGATGGATCTCGGCTGCTCGCTTGCTTATTGGGTGGAGGCGGGCGATGGGCCCGGACTGCTGGCGACCCGCATGTTGCCGACCCACCTGCCGGGATCGCTGACCCGCACCGAGTTGCTCGAGCGCTATGCGTCGCAGACCGGACGGCAGTTGCCGGCGGTCGCCTTCTACCGCGTCTTCGGCCTGTTCCGGCTCGCAGTCATCGTGCAGCAGATCTATTTCCGGTTCTTCCATGGGCAGACCCCCGACCCGCGCTTCGCCGCGCTCGGTCCGATGGCGCGCGTCCTGATCGAACGCGCCCTGGCCGAAACGCCTGGCTGAGCGGGCAATGCCGCCGGCTGTTCAGCGGCCATTCAGCGCGGCAGCGCCATGCTTGCGGGCGTGATTTGCGCGCCGGCGCGCCGTGCCGTATAGATACGGTAGCCGGGAGGAGCGATTGGCGATGAGTATCCGCAGTCTGCGTTCAAGCGTCTTCCTGGCGTTGCTGGCGGCTGCTGCACCGGCACTGGCCGACGACATCCGGCCCGATTCGGATGCGCGTCCGTTCGCCGACGAAAGATGCATCGAGCAGTGCGATACCAAGTCCGACCAGTGCATGCA
>JAOUGR010000055.1 GCA_029857655.1 Gammaproteobacteria bacterium
GTCGTCTGCACTTTCGCGCCGCGGCCATTCGAGACCGATCCCGGGGCGCTGAAAGTCCCGTTCTTTCACAACAATGATGATTACGATGAGGTCATTTTCTATCACGCAGGCGATTTCTTCAGCCGCGACAACATTCACCCCGGCATGATGACGCTGCACCCAGGCGGGTTCACACACGGCCCGCATCCCAAGGCGCTCGAGCGCATGCTGGTACAGACCAAGCCCGCGACCGACGAATACGCCGTGATGGTGGACACGCGCGATTCCCTCGAGATCGGTGCGGCTGCGGCCTCCGTCGAGTGGCAGGGCTACGTCGACAGCTGGCGGGGCCCCGCAAAATGAAGCTTGCGACGCTTTCGGATGGCAGCCGCGACGGACGGCTGGCGGTCGTGAGCCGCGACCTGTCGCGCGCCGCATTTGCGGACGGCATCGCATCGACCCTGCAGGCGGCGCTCGATGCCTGGGAGAAAAGTGCCCCGGCTCTCGAAAGATTCGCGCGTTCCCTGGAATCGGGTAGCGCCGAGTCCTTCGAATTCGATCCGGCGCGCGCCCTGTCTCCGCTGCCGCGCAGCTTTCACTGGGTGGACGGCAGCGCCTACGTCAATCATGTCGAGCTGGTGCGCAAGGCGCGCGGCGCAACGATGCCCGAGTCCTTCTGGACCGATCCGCTGGTTTACCAGGGCGGCTCGGACGACCTGCTGCCGCCAACCGGTGACGCTGCATTCGGCAGCGAAGACTGGGGTATCGACATGGAGGGCGAGGTCGCCGTCATCACGGACGACGTGCCGATGGGCATTGACGCGCGCGCGGCGCGAACGCACATCAAGCTCCTGATGCTGGTCAACGACTGGTCGCTCAGGAACCTGATCCCGGCGGAACTCGCCAAGGGATTCGGTTTCTACCAGTCGAAACCTGCCACGGCATTTTCGCCCGTCGCAGTGACACCCGATGAGCTGGGCGATGCCTGGGACGGCGGCCGCGTGCGCCTGCCGCTGGTCGTGCACCTGAATGACGGCCTGCTCGGCCGGCCGAACGCCGGTGAAGACATGACTTTCGATTTCGGCCAGCTGACCGCGCATGTTGCGAAGACCCGAAGGCTCGGCGCCGGTACTATCATCGGCTCCGGCACGGTTTCGAATCGCGATAGATCGCTGGGATCCTCCTGCCTCGCCGAGCGGCGCATGCTGGAGACGATCGAGCAGGGCCGGCCGGTGACGCCCTTTCTTTCCTTCGGCGACCGGGTTCGCGTCGAGATGTTCGATGCGGCCGGTCATTCCATATTTGGCGCGATCGACCAGCGCGTCGTGAAGGCAGCATGATGAAACTGAAAGACCCTTCGCTGTTTCGCCAGCAGTGCCACGTCAATGGTGCCTGGGTCGATGCCACGGGCGGCGCGACAATTCCGGTCACCAATCCCGCGACCGGCGCCAAGCTCGGCACTGTGCCGTCGATCGACGCGAACGGCACGGAAGCTGCCGTTGCTGCCGCGTATGCAGCTTTTCCGGCCTGGGCTGCGAAGACGGCAAAAGAACGTTCGGTGGTGCTGCGGCGCTGGTTCGATCTGATCATGGCGAATGCCGACGATCTCGCGATACTCATGACCGCCGAGCAGGGTAAGCCGCTTGCCGAGTCGCGCGGCGAGATCACCTATGCCGCGTCCTTCGTTGAATGGTTCGGCGAAGAGGCCAAGCGTGTTTATGGCGACCTCGTTCCGGGCCACCAGGCAGACAAGCGCATCATGGTGCTGCGCCAGCCGGTCGGCGTCGTGGCCGCGATCACGCCCTGGAATTTCCCGGCCGCAATGATCACCAGGAAAGTGGCGCCCGCACTCGCCGCGGGCTGCACCGCGGTCTGCAAGCCGGCGTCACAGACGCCCTACTCCGCACTCGCGCTCGCTGAACTCGCGCAGCGTGCCGGGTTGCCGGCAGGCGCCTTCAATGTCGTCACCGGTGCTGCGCGCGACATTGGCGGCGTGCTGACTGGGGACGCGCGCGTGCGCAAGCTCTCGTTCACCGGCTCGACCGAGATCGGCAAGCTGCTGGTGGCGCAGTGCGCGCGTACCATGAAGAAAGTCTCCATGGAACTCGGCGGCAATGCGCCATTCATCGTGTTCGACGACGCCGATCTCGATGCCGCCGTACTGGGCGCCATCGCCAGCAAGTACCGCAACACCGGCCAGACCTGCGTCTGCGCCAACCGGCTGCTCGTGCAGGAGGGTGTCTACGACGCGTTCGCCGCGAAGCTGGTTGCGACCGTGAAGAAACTGCGCGTCGGCGACGGGCTGGCCGGCGAGACCGACCAGGGGCCGCTGATTGACGCAAATGCTCTCGCCAAGGTCGAGGAACATATCGCTGACGCGCTTGCGAAGGGCGCCAAGGTCGCGACCGGCGGGCACCGTCATGCGCTCGGCGGCACTTTCTTTGAACCGACCGTGCTGACCGGCGTGACGCCCGCGATGATGCTTGCGAAGGAAGAGACGTTTGGCCCGGTCGCGCCGCTATTTCGCTTCGAGACCGAAGCGCAGGCCATCGCGATGGCAAATGACACCGAGTTCGGGCTCGCCGCCTACCTTTACACGCGCGACCTCGCGCGTTCCTGGCGGGTTTCCGAGGCGCTCGAATACGGCATTGTCGGGCTGAACACCGGGATCATCTCGACCGAAGTCGCGCCGTTTGGCGGCATCAAGGAATCCGGCACGGGCCGCGAAGGCTCGAAGTACGGCATTCTCGAGTACACCGAACTGAAATACGTCTGCGTGGGTGGAGTGCAGTAGTACGAGTCTTGTCGCTTTTATCTAACAACTCGTTGTTTTATAAGGTAAGTTATCTATTTTTTTGCTGTGCAATAAATTGAACTTGACCCTCCTCGGGGGGTCTGTATCCTGTGCGCGGGCCTGCGGCGTCCCCTCTCCGCCGGCTCCACGGCCACCCCACCCCTGGGCTGCCGGTTGTCTGTGTAACCCCTTAATCTAAATAGGAAATAATGATCATGAAGATCCTGAAAGCTATGACTGCGGGTCTGATGCTTGCGGCGCTGCCGTTGGCCTCTCACGCGGAGGACATGAGCTATTCGTTCGTGGACCTCGGCTATGTCGAGACCGAAATCGATGGTGTCGGCCCTTCGGCTGACGGTTTCGCGCTGCGTGGATCGGTCGGTTTCGCCGAGAACTACTTTGCATTCGCGGAATATTCGAGCCAGAGCGTCTCCGGCGTCGATCTCGACATCACGACGGTGGGCCTCGGTGGCCACTACGGCCTCGCGGACAACATCGACCTCGTCGGACGTGCCGGCTGGTTCAAAGTCAAGGCCAGCACCACGGGCGCGAGCGCAGACGATGACGGCTACCTGCTTTCCGCAGGTCTCCGTGGCAAGGTCGGCGAAAGCGTCGAGCTTGACGGCAGCGTGATTTACACCGACGTCGGTGGATCTGGCGGCGACGACACCGCGATTGCGGTTGGCGGGCGCTATTTCTTCACGAAGAACTTCGCGGTCGGTGCCGAGTACCAGCACGGCAGCGACACGTCGACCGTCCTGGTCGGAGTCCGTTACAGCTTCTAAGACCGACTATCGGTCTCCATGTGGCGGCCGGGAACCGGGTTCCCGGCCGCATTTTTTTGCGCGGTTCAATGAGCTTCGCGGGCGGCCGGGCATGCGCTATTGTCCGCTCATGACCGCCCATACAGGCATGCTGGTCGCCAACCTCGGCACGCCGGATGCGCCGACGACTGAAGCCGTGCGGCGTTTTCTCTCCGAGTTCCTGTCGGATCGGCGCGTCGTCGACCTGCCGCGCGCGCTGTGGCTGCCGATTCTCCACGGCGTGATACTCCGCATCCGCCCGCAGCGAAGCGCACGCGCCTACCGCGAGGTCTGGACCGAGTCGGGCTCGCCACTGCTCGTCCATACGCAGGCACTCGCAGATGCACTCGCGCCGCGGCTCGCATCCCTGCTGGCCGGACCGGTGCCGGTCGCAATCGGGATGACCTACGGGAATCCGTCAATTGCCGCGGCACTAGAGGTATTGCGCGCGCGCGGCGTGCGGCGGCTGCTCGTGTTGCCGCTGTACCCGCAGTACTCGGCAACGACGACTGCACCGGTGCTCGATCGCGTTGAGGCCGCGCTCGGCCGGCTCGAATGGCGACCCGAACTGCTGTGCGTGGACGATTACCACGCCGAAGCGGGGTACATCGCGGCGCTCGCGGAATCCCTCGCCGGGCGCATCGCCGATTTCGGGGCCGGCGCACAGCTGCTGTTTTCGTTTCACGGCCTGCCGCAGCGCTACGTCGACGCCGGCGATCCTTACCAGGAGCAATGCCAGGCAACCGCGCGACTCGTGGCGACACGGCTCGCGCTGCCGGCGGATGCCTGGTCGGTGGCGTACCAGTCGCGCGTCGGCGGCGCAGCCTGGCTCAAGCCGTACACCGAGGATCGACTCGAAGAGCTCGCGAAGCAGGGATCACGCCGGATCGTCGTTTGTTGCCCCGGCTTCGCGGTGGATTGCCTGGAGACGCTCGAGGAAATCGCAATTCGAGGCCGTGACAGCTTTCTCGCAGCGGGCGGAGCGTCCTTCGATTACGTCCCGGCGCTCAACGAGTCCCCGAGCCATGTCGAATGCCTCGCCCGGATCGCTGGCGCCGCGCTTTCCCGCGATGCCTTGAGAGCCGCGTCATGATCGGGCGCTTCCTCGAAATCAGCGTGCATGCGCCCGACGTGCTGGCGTCCCTGGACTTCTACGAACAGCTCGGCTTCGCCCAGGCGACGACCGGCGAGGCCTGGCCCTATCCCTATGCGGTGGTCACCGACGGGCGCCTTGGCATAGGCCTGCACCAGCACGAACTTTCGCAATCGCCCCTGCTGTCATTCGTATTGCCGGATCTCTATGAGCATCTGGATGCACTGGAAAAGCTCGGCCTGGAGATCCTGAACCGAAGGCTCGGCGGTGACGTATTCAATGAAGTGACCTTTGCGACACCGGGTGGCCAGCTGGTTCGCCTGCTGGAGGCGCGCACCTATTCTCCGTCCCAGCGTGCGCCCG
This sequence comes from Gammaproteobacteria bacterium, assembly GCA_029857655.1. GTDB lineage: Bacteria > Pseudomonadota > Gammaproteobacteria > Steroidobacterales > Steroidobacteraceae > SCUD01. The sequence continues at coordinate 5,033 of JAOUGR010000055.1, forward strand.
GCGAGACCTCGCGCCTCGGTTGGTTCGAGGAGTTCATGCTGCCGGTTGCCGACGTCAAGGCCGCGACGCAATTCTGGGAGCGCCTCGGTTTTGTGCCCGCCGAGGAAAGCGAGGATCCTTTTCCGCACGTCGGCATGACCAGCGATTCGTTCGATGTCGCGCTGGTCGGCGGCGGCGCACTCACGCGCCCTGCGCTCCTCTTCACGGATACCGCCATGCCGGCGCGCATCCAGGCGCTCGCCGACAAGGGCGCCGACTACGCGCGTCTGCCGGGCAAGCTCGATCCATCGCGTCACGCGCTGCTGGTCGCGCCGGAAGGAACGCAACTCCTGCTCTCCACTGCGGAATGAAACGCCTGCTGCCCGCGCTGCTGGTGCTCGCCGCTCCCGCGGCGCTTGCCTGGCCGTCCTGCGATGATCCGGGCGTGAAGCCGCCGGTCGAGCTCGTGCGGGAGGCGCCGGTTTATCCAGCGGCCGTGCGCGCCATTGGAGTCGAGGGCTCGGTCGAGGTCGCCCTGACGATACTGCGCGACGGCCGCGTGGGATGGGTAAGCGTTCGGCATGCGGATCCACCCGGCTATTTCGAGCAGGCCGCCGTGGCCGGCGTACGAAGCTGGCGCTTTGATCCGGCGCGTCAGGATGACAAGGCGGTCGAATGCCGCATGCTCACGCGCCTGCGATTCACGCTGGTGGACACGGTGGAGGCTGCAGGCCGACCGCTTGCGAGCGACAGGCCCGCCCCCGTGTTTCCGCCGCGGCTGCTCCAGGATCGCGTCGAGGGTTATGCCGAAGTCCAGTTCGAACTGGCAGCCGACGGCAGCGTGCTGCAACCACGTGTCATCACCGCGATGCCGCGCGGCGAGTTCGAGTCTGCTGCGCTCGCGGCGATACGTTCCTGGCGCTTTTCGCCCGGGTCCGACCAGCAGCGCATGACGCGCCGCTTCGAGTTCCGGCTGCCGGACTCCACGCTCCGCGACCTGCCGCCGACCATGCTGGCGAGTGCACCGTTTCCAATGGAAGCCTGCAGGCGGCACCAGACGGGTTCGGCCGCCCTCGAAGTGGAGACAGATGCATCCGGTGCAATCCGCAAGGCACGCATCCTGTCGTCTGAACCCAGGGGCCTGTTCGACAAGTCGGCACTGACGATCGCCAGGGCATCGCGCATGACGCCCGCTTACCGCAGCGGCCAGCCAATCGCCGCGATCGCCCTGCTGACTCTCTTTTTCGACCCGAACCAGGTGAACTGCCCGGGCTTTCTGAGGCCGGATCCGATGCATCCGCCGCAGGCCCGCCCGCCCCCGGCCGTATCCGGACACGACGAAAACCCCGCCGGCCGCGCCAACCGGTGGGCCATCCTGTCCGCGGCCACCCGACAGCAGATACCATTGGCCGATCGCCGCCAGCCAGCGGCCGTTCAGCAGTACGGGAGTCCCCGATGATGCGCATTTTCATTGCGGTGGTGGCCGCGATAGTGTCCCTGCCTGCCTCGGCTGACGAGGGCATGTGGACATTCGACAATCCGCCGCGGGCGGTGATTGCCGAAAAATACGGCGTGAAGCTTGACGCTGCCTGGCTCGACCGTGTGCGCCTCGCCACGGTGCGCCTCGAGGGTGGCTGCACTGGCTCCTTCATTTCCGCCGACGGCCTGGTCCTGACCAATCATCACTGCGGTGAGGAATGCATTGCGCAGAACTCGACGCCCGATAACGATCTGGTCAGCAAAGGTTTCCTGGCCGACAAGCGCAAAAATGAACTGCGCTGCCAGGAGGAGGCGATATCGGTGCTGGTGGGCACTGAAGATGTCACCGCAAAAGTCGCTGCTGCGACCGCAGGCGTCGCTTCCGATGCCGTCGTCGAAGCGCGGCGGCGCGCATTGACGAAGCTCGAGCAGGCCTGCGAAGAAGCATCGGCGAAATCGAAGACCGGGGCACTGAAGTGCGAGCGGGTGACGCTCTACCAGGGCGGCCAGTACTGGCTCTACAAGTACAAGCGCTATGAAGATGTACGGCTGGCATTCGCGCCGGAGCGCGACATCGCGGCCTTCGGCGGCGACCCGGACAATTTCCAGTTCCCGCGCTGGTGCCTCGACATGTCGATCCTGCGCGTCTACGAGAAAGACAAGCCCGCGAAGACGCCCAATCACCTGCGCTTCGACTGGGACGGAGTCGATCCTGGCGATCCCGTGTTTGTCTCGGGCCATCCCGGCAACTCCGACCGCCTGCGTACGATCGCGCAACTCGAAATGCAGCGCGACACCTTCCTGCCATTCTGGCTGCTGCGCTTCTCCGAACTGCGCGGGCGAATGCTGCAGTATTCGAAGACCGGCGACGAGCCGCGCCGAACCACAGAGAATTACCTGAACCTGGTGGAGAACTCGATCAAGGTTCGCCACAAGCAGTTCGATGCCCTGCTGGACCCGGCGTTGATTGAAACCGTAGGCCAGCGGGAACAGGCGCTGCGCGATGCGGTTGCGGCAAATCCGGCTCTCGCCTCTTCGGCCGGCGCGTGGGATGACATTGAGGCTGCCGAGCGTCTCTGGCGCGACATGCTGGTGCCGAACACGTTCATCGAAGGAGGCGCCGCTTTCAACAGCACGCTGTTCGGGTACGCGCGCGCCATCGTGCGTGCCGCGGCGGAACGCGCCAAGCCCAACGAAGAGCGCCTGCCGGAATACACGGAAGCGCGCCTGCCGGCGGTCGTGCAAAACCTCGGTTCGGAAGCGCCAATCTACCCGGATTTCGAGATCCTGCGACTGTCATTTGGTCTCGAGCGCATGCGCGAATGGCTGGGCCCGGACGACCCGCTGGTTCGCACGGTGCTCGGCAACGAATCGCCGGACGTGCTGGCCGCGAGACTCATCCACGACAGTTCGCTCGCGGATCCCGCGGCACGGATGGCCCTGTACAACGGCGGGCAGGCCGCGGTCGATGCGAGCCAGGACCCGATGATCCGTCTCGCCGCGAGCGTGGATCCCGCCGCGCGCGCACTGCGCAAGCGTGACGAGGAGCAGGTCGAGGGGCCCGTGCAGCGTGGCCTGGAGGAGATCGCGAAGGCGCGTTTCGCCGTCTATGGCACGAGCATATATCCGGATGCGACCTTTACGTTGCGGCTCTCTTATGGCGCGATGATGGGCTGGAAGGAGAAGGGCGAGGATGTACGGCCGTGGACCGAAGTCGGCCGCGCCTTCGAGCGCGCGACCGGCGAGGCGCCATTCAAGATCCCCGACCGCTGGCTGGCGGTGAAGGATCGCCTCGACATGACGACGCCGGCGAACTTCACCACCAACAACGACATCCTTGGCGGCAATTCCGGCAGCCCGGTGGTCAACGCGGCCGGCGAAATCGTTGGACTGGCTTTCGACGGCAACATCCACTCGATTTCGGGCAGCTACTGGTTCGACGATCGGCTGAACCGCTCGGTCGCCGTGCACCCGGCCTACATCCGGCTCGCGCTCGAGAAAGTCTACGGCGCGAAAGCGTTGCTGGCGGAAATCGACTCGAGTCGCTAGTCGGTACTGCGCTTGGCCACCAGGCGGCAGTCCACGCCGATGTCATCGCGCACGCGCAGGGCACCGAGCGCGACCGAGAATGGCGTGAGCCCGAGATCGGCGTGATGCAGCGTGAAAGTCGCGTGGACGCTGACCTGCCCGTCGCCGACCTGTACTGACATCGGAACGGTGACGATGCGCTCCTCGCCGCGCAGGCCGACCCGGATTCGCGCCTGGAATTCCGCAGGTCCGCCCTCCAGGCTTTCCGCGGTGAGGCGCAGCACCGGCTGGCGCTCCGCATCGAGCACGGAGGGTCCCAGCATGTTACGCAGCGTGCCCTCGCGATCGGCCTGCGGAACCTCCTTGGCGAAATCCGCGCCGGCAGCAGACCGCTCCGCAGGGTCATCGACCACCAGCGAAGCCAGTGGCAGCTCGAACCGGAAGCGGGAGTCGGTCGCGGGATCGCGCATGTCGACGGTACCGGCCAGCGCATCCGAACTGATCAGGTGATTGTGCCCAAGCGCAGCCATCGGGCCGTCCCGATAGACGCGGATCTCGACGTGTGAAGTGACGATTTCGTAGCGCTCGTAAGGCCCTGAAGGCGCCACAAGCGGTGCCGCCGGCGCCGCCGGTGGCAGGACCTTCGGCGGCAGGGCGCAGCCGCAAGGCAGCGCCAGGAGTGCGATCAGGAACTTACGCATTCACGTATTCTCCAAGACCCGATGCCGCTCAGAAACACCCCGGCCCGTTATGGATCCGTCGCCCAGGCCCTGCACTGGCTGGTCGTCGCGCTGCTGGTCGTCCAGTTCACGCTGGCCAGGATCGCCGAGCACCTGCCGCTCGGCCCAGGCAAGATCGGTACTCTGGCACGGCACAAGTCCGTGGGCATCACGATCCTCGGGCTCGCCCTGCTGCGACTCGCCTGGCGCTGGTTCGATCCGCCGCCCCCGCTACCGCCGATGCCGCCCTGGCAGGCGCGGGCGGCACGCATTTCGCACGCGGCATTCTATGCAATCCTGTTCGCCATGCCGTTGACCGGCTGGATGATGTCCTCGGCCTCCAACTATCCGGTCAGTTGGTTCAGCCTCGTCCAGCTCCCGGACCTGGTCGCACCGGATCCCGCGCTAAAGAAACTTCTGCACGAGGTGCATGAGACCATCTCGAAGATCCTCATCGCGCTCGCCAGCCTGCACCTGCTGGCTGCGCTCAAGCATCAGTACGTGGATCGCAACGGCCTGCTGTTCCGGATGCTGCCATGGCGATCCCGCTGAAATTCCGAATATTCGCTGCGCTGGCTGCCCTGCTGCCCTGCGTTGCAGTTGCGGCCGTCTGGCAGGGCGATGAGCGGTCAGGCGCATTGCAATTTTTC
>JAOUGR010000056.1 GCA_029857655.1 Gammaproteobacteria bacterium
CCAGGAGCGGAAAAGGTCACAATATGGTGCCGAGGGCGAGAATCGAACTCGCATGACCTTGCGGTCGGCAGATTTTGAGTCTGCTGTGTCTACCAATTCCACCACCCCGGCGGTGCGGGGGGCGAGTATAAATCGGGCCATGAACTTCTGCTCCAGCTGTGGCGCGCGTGTGGCCATGCAAGTCCCGGATGGTGACCACTTGCAGCGCCAGGTCTGCACGGCCTGCGGCACCATCCATTACGAGAATCCGAAGCTGGTGGCGGGCTGCGTGGCGGAGCACGGTGGACGAATCCTGCTGTGCCGGCGCGCGATCGAGCCGCGCCGGGGTTTCTGGACCATACCCGCGGGCTTCATGGAAAACGAGGAGACCCTGCAGCAGGCAGCCGCACGCGAATGCTGGGAAGAAGCGCTTGCCCGGGTCGAGATCGGCGGTCTCTGCGCAATCGTGCACGTACTCCATGCACACCAGGTGCACGTGATGTTCCGTGCCACGCTGGCCGAGCCCAGTTACGGTGTCGGTGTCGAAAGTCTCGAGGTGATGCTTTGTACCGAGGCCGAGATCCCGTGGCCGGAGATCGCGTTCCCGAGCGTCGCGTTTGCGCTACGCAAGTACCTGGAGGATCGCGCTGCACGAACTGAAGGCCTGCATTTCAAGACCATCGACATGCGTCTTGCAAACCGCTGAGGCGGCAGCCGTACTGCTCTCCCTGTGGCACAATGCGCGCCGCCGCCAAACCCGCCTGGAGTCGCCGGGATGACATTCGTCGTCACCGAAACCTGTATCAAGTGCAAGTACATGGACTGCGTGGAAGTCTGCCCGGTGGACTGCTTCCACGAAGGGCCGAATTTCCTGGTCATCGACCCCGAGGAATGCATCGACTGCACCCTGTGCGAACCTGAATGCCCGGTCGAGGCAATCTATTCCGAAGAAGAGCTGCCGGCCGGCCAGGAGCAATTCCTCGCCATCAACGCCGAACTGTCAAAAGGCTGGCCGGTCATCACGCAGCGCGGCGAGCCGCCCCCCGACGCGGACGAGTGGAAAGACGTCAAGGAGAAACTGCCGCTGCTCGAGCGCTGATCAGCTCACTCGACGGTCCCGCCTGTCGGGGACTTCGACAGGTACTCGAAGAGTTGTTGCGCTGGCATGTATCCGGCAAGGTATTCGCCCTGTTCCGTGAAGATGCCGGGCGTCCCGCGCAGCCCGATCTCGCGGCCGATCGCATAGTCCCGTGCGACCGGCGTCTCGCATTTCGGCGCCTTGACGATTTCGCCGCGCTTGGCGCGGGTCAGCGCATCGCGCCTGTCCGCGCTGCACCACACCGCCTCGGCCTTGCGCCAGGACTCCGTGTCCGGACCGCTGCGCGGGTACATCAGGTAACGGATCCGTATGCCCAGGCCGTTCAATTCGGTCATCTCCTGATGCATGCGGCGGCAGAAGGTGCAATCGACGTCCGTGAAGACGGTCAGTGTGTAGCGGACCGGGCCGCTGGGCGCAAACACGATGGCATCGGCGTCGGGAATCCCGGCCAGCAGCTCCAGGCGGCCCTTCAGCCGGGTGCGTTCCGTCAGGTTCTCCTTGCTGTCCATATCGAAGATGTCGCCGTCGATGTAGTAGCGGCCATCCGTCGACACGTAGCCAACTTCGGAACCGGACCGGACCTCGTACAGCCCTGGAACTGGTGCGGGCCTGATTTCTTCGGGCTTGATGTCGAGGCGCCGCGCAATATCGGCGCGCGCGTCAGACTTGGCGGGTTGCTGCGGGACAGTCGAAGCCGCACCGAGCGTCAGGCTGGCTGCGGCCAGCAGCAAGAATCGGGTTGGGTGGTTCATGCGCATCTCGGTGAAAGGCTGCCTGGGCCTTGGACAGCGGCGCCGGGCCGCGGTTCGGCCCACCGATTATATCAACCGCGGGGGTGATGTTGCGCGTGCAGTTCTTTCATGCGCTCGCGCGCGACGTGCGTATAGATCTGGGTCGTCGAGAGATCGCTGTGACCCAGCAGCATCTGCACGACGCGCAGGTCGGCGCCATGATTCAGCAGGTGCGTGGCGAAAGCGTGGCGCAGCGTGTGCGGCGAGAGCTCCTTTTCGATGCCCGCTTTCTTCGCATAGCGCTTGATGATGTGCCAGAAGGCCTGGCGGGTCATGCGGTCTCCGCGCCGGGTCGGGAACAGGTGATCGGTCTGGCGGTCGAGCAGGATCTCGCCGCGCGCGCCGCGCACGAAGTTGCCGAGCCAGCGCACTGCTTCCTCGCCGAGCGGTATGAGCCGCTCGCGATTGCCCTTGCCGACGATGCGGATGACGCCCTGATTCTGGTTGACCTGGCCGTGCTTCAGGCTCACGAGCTCGGAAACCCGCAGGCCGGTTGCGTAAAGCACCTCGAGCATCGTGCGGTCGCGGTAACCGAGAGGATCGCTGGTCTGCGGTGCGGCCAGCAGCGCATCAATCTGCGCCTCGGTCAGCGACTTCGGCAGGGAACGGCCGATCTTCGGCATCGCGATCTGGGCCGTCGGATCTTCCTTGACGACGCCTTCACGAACCAGGTAGCGGAAGAAGCGCCGGAAACTCGACAACTGGCGCGCCGTGGAACGTGGCCGGGCTCCGGTCTCGACACGCCAGGCGATGAATCCGAGCAGGTCATTGCGCGTCGTGCGCATGAGCACCGTGCCACGCCGGCGCAACCAGCGCGACAGCGCAGTGAGGTCGGCGCGGTAGGCAGCGAGGGTGTTCGGGGACAGTCCGCGCTCCATCCAGACCGCATCGAGGAATTTGACGATCATCGGCTCGACGGAATTGTCCGCCGTTTCAGCCGCCGCGAGCGTCGCGGCGCGTACCGATGTCGAGGATTTCATGGCTGCGCTCATTGACTTGCCCTGCTTCCGTAAGCGGACGGCGCCGCCGCCGGCGCATGATGGCGGGCGGCGGGCCGGTGCGACAGAATGCAGACGCAGTATCTGTGCCTCCGATGCAGTCGAACGTGACCGGTCTCACATACGCCAATGACCATTAACATAACCGGAACCAGTTCACAGTACCCCCACGGTCCGGCCGGGGGAAATTGATGACAGCCAATCCGCTGCGCCTGCTGTGGGGGGTCTACGCCTGGCTGCTGGTGGTGCTGATGCTGCTGATCGCGGCCCTGCCCGTGCTTGCGCTGCCACGCCTGGCGCAGCGTCGCAGCGCGGCCGCATTCATCTGCCGCGCATATTTCCTGCTGTGCGGCCTGCCGGTGCACCGCATCGGCATGGACCGGCTGCCCACCGGCGCCTGCATCGTGGTCGCGAATCACGCCAGCTATCTCGACGGGCCCCTGCTGTTCGCAGTGCTGCCGCCGCGCTTCGGATTCGTGATCAAGAAGGAGGCGTCGCGCATCCCGCTGGCGGGAACCCTGATGCGGCGGCTCGGCCACCATTTCGTCAACCGCAGCAACCGCAACGAGGGCGCCGGCGACGCCCGGCGCATCCTGCGCGCTGTCAGCCAGGGCGAGTCGGTTGCATTCTTCCCGGAAGGGACATTCGGCGTGCAGACGGGCGTCGCGCGCTTCCACACCGGTGCATTTGCGACCGCGGCGCGGGCCGGCCTGCCGGTCGTGCCGGTCGCCATCCGCGGCACGCGGCGCGCGCTCCGCGCCAGGACTTTCGTGCCGCGCTGGTCGCGGATCGAGGTCGAGGCGCTGGCGCCGATTACGGGTGCTCCCGGCGAAGGCGCGATCGCGATGCGCGACTCGGCGCGCGAACAGATCGCGGCGGCGCTTTCCGAACCCTTGTTGTAGTCGTGCCGTACCGCCGGCGCAGGCGTCACATGTTGCGGCGGTACTGGCCACCGACGGCGTAGAGCGCGCGCGATATGCGGCCCAATGACGCCGACTTGACCGTCTCCATGAGTTCGCCAAACACGTTTCCGGAAGTTGCCGCGGCGGCCGCCAGCCGATCGAGCGCCGCGCCCTGCGCGGGCGCGTGCACGTCGTTGAATTCGCGCACCGCGACGACCTGGGCCTGCTTTTCCTCCTCGGTCGAGCGAATCAGCTCAGCATGGCGGTTCTCGTCGGGATTCACCTGCTCCGGCAGGAAGGTGTTGACGCCGACGATCGGCAGGCTGCCGTCGTGCTTCTTGTGCTCGTAGTAAAGCGACTCTTCCTGGATCTTGCCGCGCTGGTACATGGTCTCCATCGCGCCCAGCACGCCGCCGCGCTCCGAGATGCTTTCAAACTCCTGGTAGACGGCCTCCTCCACGACCTCGGTCAGGCGCTCGAGCGCGAATGAGCCCTGCCAGGGATTCTGGTTCTGGTTGAGGCCAAGTTCACGCGCGATGATCAGCTGGATAGCAACCGCGCGGCGCACGCTCTCTTCGGTCGGCGTCGTGATCGCCTCGTCATAGGCATTGGTGTGCAGGCTGTTGCAGCTGTCGAAAAGCGCATACATCGCCTGCAAGGTCGTGCGGATATCGTTGAACTGGATCTCGCGCGCGTGCAGAGAGCGCCCGGAAGTCTGCACATGGTACTTCAGCATCTGGCTGCGCGGACCGGCGCCATAGCGGTCACGCATCGCGCGCGCCCAGATGCGCCGGGCGACGCGCCCGATCACGGCATATTCCGGGTCCATGCCATTCGAGAAGAAGAACGACAGGTTCGGCGCGAAATCATCGACTCTCATGCCGCGCGACAGGTAGTACTCGACGATCGTGAAGCCGTTTGCCAGCGTGAATGCGAGCTGTGATACCGGGTTCGCGCCGGCTTCCGCGATGTGATAACCGGAGATCGACACCGAATAAAAATTCCGCACGCTGTTATCGATGAAGAACTGCTGCATGTCGCCCATCATCCGGAGCGCAAACTCGGTCGAGAATATGCAGGTGTTCTGTGCCTGGTCTTCCTTCAGGATGTCGGCCTGCACCGTGCCGCGCACGCGCGCAAGCGCATCGGCGCGGATCTTCCCGTAGGTCTCGCCGTCGAGCAGCTGATCGCCACTGACACCCAGCAAGCCCAGGCCGCCGCCGTCGTGGCCTGGCGGCAGTTCACCGCGATATGCCGGCCGCGCGCGGCCCTTGAAGAGCTTCGCGATCTTCGCTTCCGCCTCGGGCCAGCGCCCGCTCTCGCGCAAATGCCGTTCGACCTGCTGGTCCACCGCCGTATTCATGAACATCGCGAGAATCATGGGCGCCGGGCCATTGATCGTCATCGAGACGGATGTGGAAGGCGCGCACAGGTCGAATCCCGAATACAGGCGCTTCATGTCGTCGAGTGTCGCGATCGAGACACCCGAATTGCCGATGCGGCCGTAGATGTCCGGGCGTTCGTCCGGATCCTCGCCGTAAAGCGTCGTTGAATCGAAGGCCGTCGACAGCCGCGCACCCTTGTGCCCCGCAGCGACGTAATGGAAGCGCCGGTTGGTGCGCTCCGGCATACCCTCGCCGGCGAACATGCGGGTCGGATCTTCGTCCTCGCGGCGATACGGGTAGATGCCGGCGGTGTATGGATAGGAGCCCGGCAGGTTTTCGGTCAGGAGATACGCGAGCAGGTCGCCCCAGTTGCGGTAACGCGGGGTCGCGATCTTCGGGAGCTTCAGGTGCGACAGCGACTCGGTGTAATTCTGGCCGCGCACCTCGCGCTCGCGGACGCGGTAACCGTACTCGACCGCGGTCGCCGCCTGGTCGCGCTCCGGCCAGGCTTTCAACAGCGCGACGCCCTCGGCTCCGACGGCGTCGAGCGCCGCATTGTATTCGCGCCGCAATCTCTGCGTTACGCCGTCAGCTTCGCGCAGCGCCGCCTCCGGATACCGATCAAGCGCCCCCGGCAACGCAGGATCGCCCGCCGCTTCGAGCGCACGATGCAGGCCGTGCGCGCGGCTCGCGGCTTCCGCGGCGGCGAGCGCGCCCTGGTGGGCCTTGCGGCCGTCGGCGGCGATCTCGGCCAGGTATCGCACCCGCTCGCCCGGGATGATCGGCTGGCGATGTGGCAGGCCGACCGGCGCCAGCCCCTTCGGCTGCCAGCGCCGCAGGCGGCCCCATTGCTCCTCGAGTTTCGCGCACAGCGCGGCGAACAGCGTGTTTACGCCGGCGTCGTTGAACTGGCTTGCGATAGTCGGGAAGACCGGCAGCTGCTCGGGCGGCGTCTTGAAGAGCTTGCGGTTGCGCGCGACCTGCTTGCGCACGTCTCGCAAGGCGTCCTCGGCACCGCGCTTCTCGAACTTGTTGAGCGCAATGAAATCGGCGAAATCCAGCATGTCTATTTTTTCAAGCTGGCTCGCCGCGCCGTAGTCGCTCGTCATCACGTACATCGAGAGGTCCACGAGATCCACGATCTCCGTGTCGCTCTGGCCGATGCCCGCGGTTTCGATGACGATCAGGTCGAATCCGGCAGCCTTCAGGAGCTTCACGGTGTCGGCGAGCACCGCACTCGTCGCCAGGTGCTGGCGGCGCGTCGCGAGCGAACGCATGAACAACTGCTCGTTGGCCAGGGAATTCATGCGGATCCGGTCGCCCAGCAGCGCCCCGCCGGAGCGCCGCCTGGTCGGGTCCATCGCCACAACGGCAACCTTGCGGTCCGGGAAGAATCGCACGATCCGGTTCAGGATCTCGTCTGTCAGCGAGGACTTGCCGGCCCCGCCGGTTCCGGTAATGCCAAGCACGGGCGGGCGATTCAGTGTCTTGGCCGCGAGACCCCGGATCCTCGTCACCAGGGCCTCGTCGCCACCCAGTTCCAGCGCAGATATGGCGCGTGCCAGGCCGACAGGGTCGTCCGCCGAGACGGCGTTCCCATCGAAAACCGGACGGGTTGCGCCCTGCACCCGCCGGAACACGTCGCCGATCATCCCTTCAAGGCCCAGGCGCAGCCCATCGTCTGGCGTGTATATCTTCTCGACGCCATAGGCTTCGAGTTCCTCGACTTCATGCGCGGCGATCGTGCCGCCGCCACCCACGACGACCCTGATGTGGGCCGCGCCCCGCTCGCGCAGCATGTCCACCATGTAACGGAAATATTCGTTGTGACCGCCCTGGTAGCTGCTGACCGCGATGCAGTCGGCGTCCTCGTGGATTGCGGCGCGAACGATGTCGGCGACACTTCGATTGTGTCCCAGGTGGATCACTTCGGCGCCCTGCGCCTGCAGGATCCGGCGAATGATGTTGATCGCGGCGTCGTGGCCATCGAACAGCGAGGCCGCGCTGATGAAGCGGAGCGGCCCGCGCGCCGGGTCGGCGTCCCTGTCGATGCGTTCGGCCGGACTACTCATCGCGGAACTCCAGCATGTCCACCGAACAGTGTAGCGGCAGCCGTCATCCGCTCAAGCGGTTCCTGCCGGCCGCGCATGGGCTTTGGATTCATGGGCCAAGTGATGCTTTACCTTCTGATCACCGACCTGGGCATGCCAGGTATCGACGGCTTCGAAATGATCAGGTCTCTGCAGGCCTCCGCTGTGATCAGCGACCTCGACATCATCGTCGTCACCGCGCTGACCGACTGCCCGATCGCCGAACGGGGCGGCCAGCCCGGCGGGATCACGGTGATGCACAAACCGCGGCGTTTTGAACGACTGCGCCATCGCGTCCGGCAGTTGATCAAAGACCGGCAGCAGCAAGTGGCAGCCGGCTGAACTATCCAGGCCCAGAGACATTTCGCTTTTTGCAGGGCAAAATGAGCGGATCCGGAGCGGGATCTGCCGCATCGACCCGTGGCAGACCTGAGAGCCGGGCCCAGAATCACCTTCAGGATCAATCACATGACTCAGAAATCGGTCGTTATCCTAGCTGCCCGGCGCACGCCGATCGGCTCGATGCTGGGGACATTCGCGACAGTCGCGGCCCCCACCCTTGGCGCCACTGCGATGCGCGCTGCCATTGCGAGCGCCGGAGCCGATCCGGCAAGCATCGACGAAGTCGTGATGGGTTGCGTGCTGCCGGCGGGCCAAGGCCAGGCGCCCGCGCGCCAAGCCGCAATTGCTGCCGGCGTGCCGATCTCGGTGCCCGCAACCACGGTCAACAAGATGTGCGGTTCTGGCATGAAGGCCGTGATGCTCGCTGCCGACCAGATCGCTGCCGATGGCGCAGGGCTGGTGCTGGCCGGCGGCATGGAGTCCATGACCAGCGCGCCCTACCTCCTGCCGAAGGCCCGTGCCGGTTATCGAATGGGTCATGGCGAGATCATCGACCACATGTTCTACGACGGCCTGCAGAGTCCATGGGACGGCAAGCTGATGGGATGCTTCGCCGACGCGACCGCCGCCAAGTATGGCTTCACCCGTGCCGACCAGGATGCGTTCGCCGCGGAATCGGTGCGCCGCGCACTCGCCGCCGTTGAGTCCGGGGCATTCGAAATCGAGATTGCGCCGGTCACGGTTGTCGATCGCAAGGGCGAACGAATCGTCGCGCGCGATGAGACGCCGTTCAGCGTCGCGATCGAAAAAATTCCGCATCTGAAGCCTGCCTTCGCCAAGGACGGCACTGTCACCGCGGCGAGCTCGTCTTCCATCGCCGACGGCGCCGCGGCGCTCCTGCTTGCGAGCCCCAAAGCGGCGGCTGGCGCTGGCCTGAAGCCGATTGCGCGAATCGTCGCGCATGCGAGCTTCGCCCACGCGCCGGAGTGGTTCACGACCGCACCCGCAGGCGCCATCGCCAGGGTCCTGAAACAGGCCGGCTGGCGCGCCGACCAGGTCGACCTGTTTGAGGTCAATGAAGCGTTTGCTGTCGTGACCATGGCTTCGATGAAGGACATCGGCATCCCGTCAGAGCGCGTCAACGTCAATGGCGGGGCCTGCGCACTGGGCCATCCGATCGGGGCCACGGGCGCGCGCATCATGACGACGCTGCTGCATGCCTTGATCAAGCGCGGCAAGAAACGCGGCGTCGCTGCGCTGTGCATCGGCGGCGGCGAAGCCACCGCCATTGCGGTCGAAATTGCCTGAAACCGAATCAGGCGACGCCAAGGTCCTGGCCCACTTCCGTGGACAACGGAATGCAGGCGACCTCGTAGCCGCGGCGGAAATCGCGCGTGTGACGTGTCATCCACATGGCCGCGGTCTCGGCATCCCGGTCCCTGACCGCGTCCACGATGTGTTTCTGTGCCGATTCGATGCGCGCGCGCGCCTGTGGCACACGATCGATGATCACGGCCAGGCTCGGCTTCAGCAGCCGCAGCAGCGGTTCGTTCAGGAGCACAAAGACCGGGTTGTCGCTGGCTTCTCCCAGCGCATTGAAGAAATCGGCGACGTCCTCGACCGCGAACTCCCGGTCGCCGCGGCGGCCAGCGAAGCGTCGCGCACAGGACGCGAGCTGCTCCAGCGCCTCCGTCGAGCGCCGTAGCGCCGCCGCCCGCGCGATGCCCGGCTGCACCGCCTGCAGCGCCTCCCAGACATCCACGACACGCGTTTCATGCAGGGTCAACGCCTGCGACAGGCCGCCGCCCACCGATTCGCGGGTCGGCCGAGTGACAAACAGCCGCTTGCCGCCGGCGCGGCGCCCCACAAGCCCGCTGCTCTCGAGCTTGCGCAGCGCCTCGCGTACGGTCGATCGGTTGACCTCGAACTGGCGTGCGAGCTCGGTTTCGGTCGGCAGCGCCTGGCCTTCCTTCAGCTCGCGGCGCAGGATCCGGTCCCGGATGGCCTCGGAGAGGCGCAGGTAGGCTGGCGCATAACCAAGCGGTTCGAACAAGGGTCACCTTTTTGCCATCAGGGCTTGCCTGTCTGATTGTCGGACAATAATATGCGCCTGACAAGGGGGCATTGGCCGCCCCGGAGGCGCCATGTTCGAAGTGGACTTCGATTTCCAGCTTGGCGAGCGAGCGGACGACATCCGGCGCGCCGTGCGCGAATTCGCACTCCGCCGCATCGCACCCCGCGCCGACGAGATCGACCGCAGCAACCTGTTT
>JAOUGR010000057.1 GCA_029857655.1 Gammaproteobacteria bacterium
GTGCCGGCAGGAACGTGACGCTTGCCGGCCTGGTACACGAAGTGCGGCGGCGCGGGCCGAGAATGACGCTGGTGCTCGACGACCGCAGCGGACGCATCGAAGTCAGCATGTTCGACGATGTCTACCAACAGCACCGCAATGTCATCGTGCGCGACGCCATCCTGGTGGTCGAGGGGCAGTTGCGCTTCGACGAATTCATCGAGGACTGGCGCGTCAATGCTAAGAAACTGACGCCGATCGAGGAACTGCGCGAACGCGAAGCGCGCCGCCTGATCATCCGCTGGCCGGGTGGGGAGGGCGACATCCGGTTCATCCAGCGTCTCGAGGAGACCTTGAAGCTATGGGCAGGCGGGAACTGCGGCGTCGCGGTGCACTACATGAGTTCCGGCGCGCGGGCGACGCTCGCGCTCGGCGACGAATGGTCGGTGCGGCCGACACGAGGACTGCTGGAAGGGCTGGGCCGCCTGGTGGGACGCGACGGCGTGCGGATCATGTACGGCCCCAGGGGCGATTGACGCCCTTTATACTGCCGATATGGCGCTGCAATTCCTCGATTTCGAGCAACCGATCGCCGAGCTGGAGGCGAAGATCGAGGAGCTGAGATTCCTCGGTGACGGCACTGAGCTCAACATGACCGGGGAGATCGAGAAGCTTCGCGCCAGGAGCCGCGCGCTGACAACCAGCATCTTCGCCAGCCTCACGCCGTGGCAGATCACGCAGCTGGCTCGCCATCCGCAGCGTCCCTATGTGCTCGATTACGTCCCGCTGGTTTTCACGGAATTCCAGGAGCTGCACGGCGACCGAATGTACTCCGACGATCAGGCGATCGTCGCCGGGCCGGCGCGGCTGATGGGTTCGCCGGTCATGGTGATCGGTCAGCAGAAGGGCCGTGACACGAAGGAGCGGGTGCGCCGCAATTACGGCATGCCGAAACCCGAGGGTTACCGGAAGGCGCTGCGCCTGATGAAAACCGCCGCGAAGTTCGGTTTGCCGCTCGTGACGCTGATCGACACGCCTGGCGCCTACCCCGGCGTCGGTTCGGAAGAACGCAACCAGAGCGAGGCCATCGCGCGCAATCTTTTCGAGATGGCGGAGTTGCGCGTGCCGATCGTCAGCTGCGTAATCGGCGAAGGCGGCTCGGGCGGCGCGCTCGCGATCGGCGTCTGCGACCGGCTGCTGATGCTCCAGTACAGCGTCTATTCCGTGATCTCGCCGGAAGGCTGTGCCTCAATCCTGTGGAAGAGCGCGGACCGGCGCGAGCTGGCGGCCGATGCAATGGGCATCACCGCCGAGCGCCTGTCCCGGCTCAATCTGATCGATGAAGTCATTCCCGAGCCGCTGGGCGGCGCCCATCGCGAACCGCAGGTGATGGCCGAGTCGTTGCGGGAGACACTCGCACGCCAGGTCGCGAAACTTGCGGCGCTGCCGATCGACGTGCTGCTCGACGAACGGCAGCGGCGCCTGCGTGGATTCGGGGTCTTCGGCGGCGCCTGACATGGCATTCGACCCGGAGCGCCTGGCGGCCGCGCTGTTGGCACTGGAGCCGGGCTGGCGGTCGTCCGGTTTCTGCGTCGCCCTCAGCGGCGGGCTGGATTCGAGCGTATTGCTCCATGCGCTGGCGTCCCTGCGGGCCGATAACCCAGGCCTGAATGTTCGTGCCGTACACGTGAATCACGGACTGCAATCCGAAGCGGCAGCCTGGGTGCGGGCATGTGAAGCGCTCTGCCGCTCGAGTGAGCTCGAGTTGCAGGTCCTGCATCTCGAGCTCAAGCCGGCGCCCGGAGAAAGCATCGAAGCCGAAGCGCGAAACGCCCGCTATGAAGCGATCGCCGGCATCCTGAATCCCGGCGAATGGCTGCTGACGGCGCATCACCGCGACGACCAGATGGAAACCGTGCTGATCCAGCTCATGCGCGGGGCCGGCGTTGCCGGGCTTGCTGCAATGCCCGGCCGGGCACGCCTGGGCGCGGGCTTGCATGGGCGGCCACTGCTCGAATTCGATCGCGCCGAACTTGCTGCCTACGCGGAACTGAACGGCCTGTCCTGGGTTTCGGACCCGACCAACAGTGCGGCGCGATTTGACCGCGGCTGGCTGCGTGAACAACTGCTGCCGCGCCTGCACGAGCGCTGGCCGCAGGCGGCGGCGACCGTCTCGCGCAGTGCCAGGCACCTAGCAGAAGCGGGACGACTGCTGGCCGCACTGGCGGAATCGGATGCCTCGTGCCTGCTCGACAAAGGCAGGCTTGCCGTCGACGGCCTGCGCCGCCTGTCCCGTGACCGGCAGGTGAATCTGTTGCGCTGGTGGATCCGCGAGCAAGGGCTCGGGTCGCCATCGGCGGCACGCTTTGAAACGATCATGCTTGACCTGATGGAGGCCCGGGCGGATGCCGAGCCGGTCGTGCGCTGGGAGAGCGGCGAACTGCGGCGCTATCGCGACCGGCTTTACGCCATGCATCCCCTGGTCGAACCCCCGGCCGTACCGCTGCGATTCGATCCGCGGGCCCCGGGCGGCATCGAACTTGGAAGCGGGCTGGGACGCATTGTCCTTGTAGCCGGCGATCAGGGTGGTCTGGATCCTGCGTCACTGCAGGACATCGTGATCCGCTTTCGCGCGGGCGGTGAGTCGTTGCGACCGCATCCGGCGCGGCCGCGCAAGCGCCTGAAGCAACTATGCCAGGAGGCCGGAATCGTGCCGTGGATGCGGGAGCGCCTGCCGCTCCTCTTCATCGGGTCCCGGCTCGTTGCGGTCGGTGATCTCTGGTTCGATGCGGACCTGGCTGTCGCGCCGGGTACGTCTGCGCTCAAGCCAGTCTGGCACGGACGACCCGATCTCTATTAGCGCCTTGTCACCAGCACGTGGCGGTGTTGTCCGCGGCGGCGGAGTCCTCGGCGCTGCGAACGCCGCGCTCGTTGACACGGAATGTACGGCAGGCTTCGTCCTGGAACTGGTTTTCACCCGCGACGGCAGTGGCTGACAGCGTGTAGCTGGTCGCGTCGGCCGCATCGATTGCCAGCGCATACCAGCCATTCTGGCTCGCGGCTGCGCCCTGCAGGTCCGGGCCGGCGCAATCCGGCGCTGCGGCGATGTCGGTCGCGTAAATATTGCACTGCAGGTAGAACTTTTCCTGCTGGGTCGCGAGTGCGAGCAGGGCGTCCTTGGCGTCCGAACGCTGGCTGCGAATCAGGTAATTGCGGTACGAAGGAATGGCGACGGCGGCCAGGATGCCGACGATGATCATCACGACGATCAATTCGATCAGGGTGACGCCGCGCTGCAGGTGAACAGATTTCATGTGGATTCTCCGGCGGACACCCGGCCGCGTGTGCGGCCGGGTGGCTTGCCGTTAGTTGACGCCGGTCTGCCGCCAGAAGGTCCGCACCGGCGCCAGGTTGATGCCGACACCGCAATTCTCGAGGCCGACCAGGCACTCAGGCGGCGGACGGCAGTCCTCGCCGACGCAGTTGACCGGGTCATCCGGGCTCGGGAACAGCCAGACCACTTCCGGCGCGATGCCACCCTGCGAGAGCTCGGTGTCGCGGTCGTCGGTCGAATCCGGCGGGTCTTCCGGGTTCTCGCGATCGAGCACCGGCGCACCCGTGTAGGCACTGACCGAGTACAGGCGATTTACACCGACGCCCGGTGCGCAGGAGTTGCTGCTCACGATGGACGCCGAGTTCGGCTCGTAAGTGGAGAACTGGATGATGCTCTGCACAGTGCGGGCCTCGGACAGCGACTTCTCACCGGTCCAGGCGGCGGCCGGACGGCGCAGATCCATGCGCCAGCCGCTCGCACCGACCGGGATTGCCGGGTTGATGTCGCTCGTGACGTCAACCAGTGTCACGTCCGCCTCGGTGATGACCGTCGCACTGTCGTATTGCGCCTGCGTCAGGCTCGCGAATGGCCGGTAGTCGCGCAGGCTGTAGAAGCGATCCTGCGTCGCCACATTCAACGGATGCCCACGATAACCCGAGCCAAGCGCGAGGTTCATCCAGCTGCGGCCGCCCTGGGTCAGGAACGACACGTCAGGGGTACTGTAGAAGCGCCGGGTCGACGTATTCGGGTGTGTCCCCAGATGAGCGTTACCGAGGGAGGCGAACACACCGCCGGTGACGAGTGTGCTCACCGGCTGGCCGTTGTGAATGTCGAAGCGCCACACGCGTCCACCCATGTCGGCCGCATACATGCGATCGGCATAGCCGTCGCCCGTGAGGTCGAATGCCCGCACGTCGCCCGGGATCGAATGGGTCATGGACGCATGGCGAAGGTTGGCACCGGCATCGGAGCTGGGCCCCGCATACCAGAGGCGGTTGCCGCTGACGGCATCCACGATGAATATCTGGTTGCCGCTGCTGTCAAGGGCGTACGGGCCGTTTTCCTGGACGGTGTCGTAGCCACCGCCGAACACCAGCACCTGCTGCAGGCTGTTCTGCGTCGCGCCGCTGACGTTGACGTGAGTGACGGTCGGCGTCGACCAGCTTTGGCCGGCATTTGGCATGCGCTTGAGGCCAGCCTCGCTGGGACCGATCTTGAACAGGAATGTCGGCGCGTTGCGATTGGTCACGTCGAGGCCGTAGTACTCGCTGCCGCCCATGCGCATGCCGAAGTAGATCCGGACTGTTTCCCCGAGCAGCGGCTCGACTATGCCATTTTCATTCACCTCGTTCTTGACGACGCGGATGTTGCCGTCCAGGCCGTAGGTGCGATTGGCCACCGCGGCATTCACGTACATGTTGCGCGCGCGCGCCAGCAGCTGCTGTGGCACGAAGGCCCACAGCTCGCTTCCGTCCACGGTGCTGATCGCGTGCAGGTAACCCTCATTGGTCACCGCATACAGCACGCCGTCATTGGGATCGGGGCTTCCCACGCTGCCGCCGTAGATGACTGTCGCAGGGCGTCCGTGAAATGGGTCGCCCATGCGGTAGCGCGCATCGGTCGTCGAGCCGTTTCCGTTTTCGTCGGCAATGTCGGCACCGCGCATCCAGTTGATCAGGGCATCGCGGCCCGGCGCCTCGAGCGGCGCGAGGCCCAATGTTGCAATCGTGATCGCCGCATTCGCGACCGTAACCTGGTTTGCGAGCGCGCTCAGCGGGGAAAGGCTCGTGATATTGCTATAGACATTGCGCGAGGCAGGTATCGGCAGGCGTGCCGCCGCACCGCCCAGGCGCACGTCGTCGCCGTCGACGCCGCTGTTCCAGAAGCTCTGGGCGGTAGTGCGGAAGAATCCGGTCGAAAACTCGACCGCCGGCGCGTCCACGGCATCCCTGATGGTGCCGTCGAGCGGGCTCAGCCGGTACTTCTTGAGGTTGCCGAGCCAGGCATAGGTTTCGCTCGGCTTGAACACGGTGATGTACAGGTCATTGAGGTTCTGCGTGCGGTTGAACGCGTTGACCGACACGGCAGGCGCCGTGAATGACGTGTTGAAGGCCAGGATCGTGCGGACGATGTTCGTCAAGACCGTGCTGAGGGTCGCCGTGTCGGTCGCCTCGTAGAACACGCCGCCGGCACCATTGGCCGTATTGCGCAAGGCGGTTGAACCTCTGACATCGGGACCGAAGCCGATGGTGTAGGTCGTGACGTTCTGCAGGCCCGCCAGGGCCGGCCGCAGGTCGTGCTCGTACATGTACTTCGCGATCTCCTCCAGGCAGCGCCCGTCGCCGGTGCCGGTACAAGTGCCGCCGATCAGCGACTGGATCGCGGTGTCCGCGCTGTTGTCGGCGGTCGGTTCGCCGTCCGTCAGCAGCACGATGAAATTCTTCTGGCAGGAGGTCGTCAAGGGGCTCTGGTACAGGTTGGTATCCGCGGCCTGGCGCGAGCTCAGCACGCTCGGCTTCGACACGCCGGGCGAAGTGCGGGAATTGAGCCCGTAGCGCACAGATGCGCCGCTCAAGTACAGGTAGGCCTCGTACATGGTCTCCGACAGCGGCGTGCAACCGGAGGCGTTCATGGCTGCGATGTCATTCTTGATCGCCGTCGCATTGGCCGCGACTGCATTCATCTCGCGCAGCACCATGCCGCCTTCGGCACTGGTCGTGTCGCTGCAGCCATTGTTGTTATTGCTGCTGAAGCGCATCAGGCCCACGTTGACGTTGTTGGAGACCGCGAGCTGGTCGATGGTCTGGATCGCGACCTGCTGCATGATCGCGATCCGCGACTGCACGATTGCGCCCGAGCCGTTCAGCCAGTTGACGTAATTGCCGGAGAAAAATGCGTAGTCGTTGCCGGTGCCGGGCCAGTTCACGCCCTGGGCCGCTGTGGCCGACCAGGGTCCGAAGGCCCCGTTGGCGGCCCACAGTTTGGCCGTATTGACGCCATCGCCATGCACACCCGCGTCGGTGGCGCATTCCACCCAGGCCGTGTTGCTGTTGGTGACGCTGATCGTGCGCCAGTTGTTGGTGTTGCCCTGCGGGCGCCACTGGCCGGCCCGCGCCACGGTGTTGCCGAATTGTGCAATCGCCCGGCTGCTGGCATCGCACTTGAACGCAGCGACGGGGACCGAATTGTTGTCCGAACAACTGGGGGGATTGCTGGTGTTGCTGCCGGTTTGGAAATAGATCCGGTTCTGGCTGCAGCCGCCCGTGTAAGTTGTGGCCGGATTAAACGGACTCTGGGTCGCGACATTGGTGCTCATGCTGCCCGAGGTGTCGAAGATGAACAGGATGTTCGGGCGCTGGGCTGAGACCACGTTACCTGCGCCGGTGAAGATCTCGGTGTCGTCGGCCGCGGCGGCGCCTGCGATCACGAGCATCGCGGCGGCGCTGGCCAGGCGAAACAGATTGCGGGTGGCTTGGTTCATGGCGAGTCACTCACTGTGAGGAGCCGCCCGCGACCAGGCGCAGGCGGGTCAGGACCCGTGTTTCGGGCCGGTAGAATACGTCGAGTTGCGCCGGCCCCTTGCGCGCGGCGGCCAGCAGGCGCGTATAGGTCACGGCCTCGTTGCCGATGAAATAACGCGTGCCGGCGTCGAATGTCAGTCGAACCGAATCGCAGGCGGCGCATTTCCTGGCCGACAGCGTGCCGCCGGGGACGCCGGGGAGCGCAACCAGGTCGGTGCCGCTCTCGACGCATTCCTCGATGGTACCTAGCTGGGGTCCGGCAAACGCTGAGGCCGAGGTGATCGCGCCGAGCACGGTAGCCAGCAACCACAGGCGGCGCAGGGCTGACCCAGCGGAGCGCCGGTTGTTTGGGGTGCGGGTGATTGAATCGTTCATGTGACGGTCTCCGTCGATGATCAAGTGCCGCCTGGGCCGATGATGTAGAAGCTCTGGACGTGCTGGGCCATGGCGTTGCCGGGCGCGGTGCCGGTGGCATCCACCTGGAAGTGATAGGTCGTGAAGCCAGCACCGATGCTGTAGCCGGTCATGCCGCTGCCCAATGGCGCGGCGCCGACAAATCCCAGCGCAAACGAATACTGGTCATCCGGCGAGTCCGGATTCGGGATGGCCGGCTGGAGCACCGGTACGCTGGTGCTCAGCAGGGAATTGGCGAGCGCGTCCTCGATCGCGACCTCGGCTGCCTGGAAGGCGCGTTCCTGCAGCTGCGTGTTGCCGACCATGCGCAATTCCAGCGTCGAGGTTATGACACCGGAGACGGCAAGAATCGTCAGCACCAGCAACAGGATGAGCCCGACGACCAGCGCTGCGCCGTGCTGCCGCGAGCCAATGGCGCCAGAGGTGATGTGCTTGTTCATCGCCGTGTGTTCCTCAGTGCGATCGTCTTGCTGACGAGCACGCGACGGAAATTGTCGGCGGGCGTATAGGCAGCGCCGCCGACGCGGTCTGCATAGGAATAGGTCCGGTCATCTGTGAACGTGAACTCCGGCTGTTCCGCACGCACCAGCAGCCAGACACGCACCGCGACGATCTCCTCGCCGGCCGGGATCACGGTGCCCGCCGGGACAAAGAAATCGGCATTCTGGTCGATGTTCTGGTCGACGCCGAACTCGACCTGGAGGTCCTCGACACCGGGAATGATTTCCTGATCAACAATGATCGGGGCACCGCCCGCGAAGTCGAGCTGCTTGCGGCGCAGCGACGGCGTTCCGGCGCGCTGGTCGGAGTCCTGGTCGACGTAATAACCATTGGCGATGACCGCCCGCGACTCCGACAGCGGCGCTGAATATCCGGCCGGTATTGCGCCGCCGGAGAACAGCGTGCCCTGGACGCGGCTGGTCTGGATCTTGATCTGGCCGGCAGTCGCGCCCAGCGCGCCGGCGCCAATGGCCAGTGTCGACGCATGGCGGATGGTGAGCTGGTCCGAGCCCGCCACTGCAGTGCCGTATTCGGCGCAAGCCAGGCCGTAGCCGTTATTGGTGCCTTCTATGTAGGCCGGCAGCTTGACCGCCCACATGGCGCCGCAGGAATTGATCGTACCCGCGTAGCCGCCGAGGCTCCCCGGCAGGACATATGCCGGATCCACGTTGGGAAGATTGGCGAGATCGAGTGCCGGCCCGTTTTCGACCAAATCGCCCCGGCTGTGCAGGCCCCAGAAATTCGCCATCCGAAGATCAGCCTCGATCGTGCTCATCGCGTAGCGCGCGGTCTCCTGGAGCCGCGCCGCGGCGTCATTGCTGCGGTACAGTTCGCGGCCCTTGCCGAGCACGGAAACCGCACCTGCCAGCAGGAACAGACCGATGGACATCGAGACCATCAGTTCGATGAGGCTGAGGCCCTTCTGCATCTGCTTGCCGTTGCCGTATGCGTTCATGTCGCAAACCCGATCTGGAATGTCACCGGATTGACCTCGCCGACTTCGGCCCATTGCACGGTGATGATGTAAGTTGCGGGCTCGCCGGCGGCGGGGGGCAGCGTCACGACGACCTGCCCCTGGCCATTCGGCAGGAGCAGTGCGAGGGCGGCTTTCCAGCGGCTCAGGTCGGTGGCGGCGAGTTCCGCCGGCGCGCAGCCGGCGGTTGTTGCGCAGGCGCCGACTTCGGCAAAGGCGTCTCCATACACGTTTCCGTAGTTGGCCATGGCCGTGCGATTGCTGCGGATGCTGTCCGCAAGGTCGGCGGCGAGATTGACCGCCTGCGTGCGATAGATGGCGGTGCGACCCGCCTGCAGGCTATTGAGATAAAGCGCGGCGATGCCGAGCATGCCGATGGCCAGCACGACGAGGGCCACCAGGGTCTCGACCATCGTGAAGCCGGATTGCGATTTCATGCCGTTAGCCATGATTCAACCCTAGGTGCAGCCCGCGATCGGGCCGCCGATTGCGTCAATGAGTACCTGGATCTCGGCCGGGTCGCGCGTCACGCCGGCGCGGCCGGTGACGGACACCGTGATGCCGCGCGCGGCGGAAAGCTGGCCGCCGGAATTCACGTTGCCGCGCTCGTCGCAGAACACGAGCTGGGCCGCGATGGCATTCGACGCGAAGCCATTGTTGAGGTAGGTGACACGAAGCGGAATTGCCGTCGATTGTGCAGTAATCGTATTGGGCAGCGCCGCGTGTTGCAGCAGCAGCACCGCTTCGCCGGCGTCGCGCACTCCATTGCCATCCGTCGCATCCGGAACGTTGTCGCCATTGTCGTCGACGAAAACGATCCAGCCGAGCAACTGCGTAGAAGCGGTGCAGGCTGGGTTTGCGACGAGCGGATTGGCGCTCGTGCAGAGTGTCACGGGGACGCGCCGCTTGATCGCCTCGGAACGCGTAAGATGCAAGGCAACCATGACGTCATTCGCCGCACCGGTGAGACGTGCGTTGCGGATGAAATTGCCCATCGCCGGGACGCCGATGCTGAGCAGGAGCCCTGCGAGCAGCACGACCAGCATCAGTTCGAGCAACGTAAAGCCTGTCTGCCGCGTTTTCATG
>JAOUGR010000351.1 GCA_029857655.1 Gammaproteobacteria bacterium
ATCCACATTACGACGCGCATGGTGCATCTCGCGGCAACGGCCTTGCTGCTCGCCGCCTGCTCCACGAACCCGGTTACGGGCAAGAGTGAGCTGATGCTGGTCGGCGAGGGCACCGAGGTCCAGATCGGCCAGAAGAATTTTGCACCGATGCGGCAGTCCGAGGGCGGCGACTACGCGATGGATCCCGGGCTGACGAGCTACGTGCAGCAGGTCGGGCAACGGCTCGCCGCCGTCAGCGACCGCAAGCTGCCTTATGAATTCGCGGTGCTGAACAACTCGATTCCGAATGCCTGGGCGCTGCCGGGCGGCAAGATCGGCGTCAATCGCGGCCTGCTGACCCAGCTGAAATCCGAATCGGAACTGGCGGCCGTGCTGGGTCACGAGATCGTGCACGCGGCGGCGCGGCATTCGGCGCAGCAGATGAGCCGCGGCATGCTGCTGCAGGGCGGGATGATTGCGGCCCAGGTGGCGGCCAGCGACAGCGACTACGGCAGTATCTACGCGGCGGGAGCGGGCGTCGCGGCGCAGTTGCTGATGCAGCGTTACGGCCGCGAGGCGGAGCTCGAGGCGGACAAGTACGGCATCGACTACATGCGCCGTGCCGGCTACGACGCCAATGGCGCCGTCAGTCTGCAGGAAACCTTCGTGCGCATGAATGACCGCAAGGACAGCGGCTGGCTGGCCGGGCTGTTCGCGAGCCACCCTCCGTCCCAGGAACGGCTCGACGCCAACCGGCGACGGGTCGCAAAGCTGCCGCCGGGCGGCGACCCGGGAGTCGAGCGGTACAGCGCCGCATTGGCGCAAACGCTCCGTGCAAAACCCGCCTATGACGCGTACGACGAGGGCCGCAAGGCGCTTGCCGAGAAACGCCCGGACGTGGCGCACGCCAGGGCGGACCAGGCCATCAAGCTCCTGCCGGGCGAAGCGCATTTTCATGCGCTGAAGGGCGATGCTTACCTGGTGCAGAAGAACTACCGCGCGGCGACCCAGGCCTACACGGACGCGCTCTCACGCAACGACGGATTCTTCTATTACCACCTGCAGCGCGGGCTGATCGCCGAGCGCGAACGCAATGACGCCGCGGCGCGAGCGGACCTCGAGAACAGCGTCCGGCTGCTGCCGACGGGTCCGGCCTATAACGCACTCGGCAACATCGCGCTGCGCGCGCGCCAGAACGACCAGGCCAAACAGTATTTTGCTGCGGCATCGGGCGCGCAGGGCGAGGTGGGCGCGGCGGCCACACGTTCATTATTGCGGCTCGACCTGCCGGACAATCCGGAGAAATACCTGCGCAAGCAGGCGGCGCTCGACCAGGCCGGCATGCTGGTGATCGCGATCGGCAACCCGACCGCGCTGCCGGTTACCGGCATCTCGATTGCGGTGCAGTATGTGGATGCCGCCGGCCGCACGCGTGACTTCCAGCGCAACGTGAGCGGCACGCTGGCCGCCAGCCAGCAGACTCAGGTGGCGACCGGCCTCGGGCCCTTCCAGAACGCAAACCAGTATCGTGTCGCCATCACGTCGGCGCGCGTCGCCGAGTAGGCACGATCAGAGGTGGATGAAGCTGGCGCGATGGTGACGGATCCGGCCGCGATCCTGGTCATGCTGCTGGCCGTGCTCGCGCTGATCTTCTGGTTCGGTGAAACCGTGCCGGGAAAGAAGCTGTTTAGCATCGTGCCGAGCCTCGTGTTCTGCTATTTCCTGCCGACCACGCTGACGACGCTCGGCGTGCTGCCCGCCGAATCGGTTCTCTACGACTGGATCAAGGCCTACCTGCTGCCGACCAGCCTGATGCTGCTGATCCTGGCGCTCGACGTGCCGGGCATCATTCGCCTGGGACCGAAGGCCCTGGTCATGATGCTGGCCGGAACTGCGGGTGTCGTCATCGGTGCGCCGATTGCGTTGTGGATTTTCTCGTCGTGGGTGCCGCCGGACACGTGGCAGGGCATGACTGCGCTTTCGGGAAGCTGGATCGGCGGCGGCGCCAACATGGTCGCGCTCGCCGAAGTGGCGGGCACCTCGAACTCCATGTTCGGCATGATGGTGATCGTCGATGTGTCGGTCGCCAATGTCTGGATGGGCGTGCTGCTCTACATGGCGGGGCAGCAACAGCGGATCGATCGGTTGACGCGGGCGGACATGTCTGCGATCGAAGACCTCAAGCGCCGCGTTGCGGAATTCACGGCAAAGACGACGCGCGTCGCATCGCTGACTGATCTGATGATGATCGCAGCGGTCGGCTTTGGCGGCATGTGGCTTGCCACGCTCGCGGGACGCTATGCGGGGAATGTGACCGCGATATTTGACGCGACAATCTGGAAGTTCATCATTGTCACGGCGATCGCGGCGGCGTTGTCCTTTACGCCGGTACGCAGGCTCGAGGGCGCTGGCGCCTCTCGGATCGGCTCGGTGATGCTCTACCTGCTCGTCGCCAGCATTGGCGCGCATGCGGATTTCACGCACATGAAGGAGGCACCAGTGCTGGTCGCGGTCGGCGCGGTCTGGATGCTGTGCCACGTGACAGTGCTGCTCGCGGTCGCCTGGATGATCCGCGCGCCGATCTTTTTCGTCGCCATCGGCTCGCAGGCCAATATCGGCGGCGCTGCGAGCGCGCCGATCGTTGCCTCGGCATTCCACCCGAGTCTCGCGCCTGTCGGCGTGCTGCTCGCCATCCTTGGCTATGTGCTCGGGACCTACGCCGGACTGCTGGCGATGTACCTGCTCAGGACGGTAGCGGGAGCCTGATCAGGCGGAACCGGACTAGCAGTCGAGAAGCTGCCTCAGGCGCGTATGGCGCAGAACGCGCTGCTG
>JAOUGR010000058.1 GCA_029857655.1 Gammaproteobacteria bacterium
GATTTCCGAACCCGGCGTCGGGCGATTCCGCGCGGCCGTCTTCCACCAGCGCGGCTACCCGGCTCTGGTGCTGCGCTACATCAGCGTGGACACGCCGAAGCTCGACCAGCTCGGCCTGCCGGACACGATACGCGAACTCGCGATGCTGAAGCGCGGCCTCGTGCTGATGGTCGGCGCAACCGGCTCCGGCAAGTCCACGTCGCTCGCTGCGATGATCAATCACCGCAATGACAACTGTTCGGACCACATCCTGACGATCGAGGACCCGATCGAGTTCCTGCACCAGAATCGCAAGTCGATCATCAATCAGCGCGAGGTCGGGCTCGACACGCGCAGCTTTGCACGGGCGCTACGCGCCTCGATGCGTGCGGCGCCGGACGTGATCCTGATCGGCGAAATCCGCGACCGCGAGACGATGGAAGCGGCCATCACGCTGGCCGGCACCGGGCACCTGGTGCTCGCGACGCTGCACGCCAACAACTGCGCCGAAACGATGGATCGCATCATCAACATGTTTCCGCGCGACCAGCACGCGCAGATATTCCTCGACCTGTCGCAATACCTTCGCGCCATCGTCTCGCAGCGCCTGGTGCGCGGCCGCAACAACAAGCGTTGCGCAGCCGTCGAGGTAATGCTGAACACGCCGCACATCCAGGACCTGATCAAGAAAGGCGACGTCATCGGCGTCAAGGAAGCGATGTTCGCGTCCAATGAACGCGGCATCCAGAATTACGACATCGCGCTTCTGCACCTCTACAAAGAGGGCCGC
The DNA here is from genome assembly GCA_029857655.1 of Gammaproteobacteria bacterium. GTDB lineage: Bacteria > Pseudomonadota > Gammaproteobacteria > Steroidobacterales > Steroidobacteraceae > SCUD01. The sequence goes on from JAOUGR010000058.1 coordinate 770, forward strand.
ATCGACATCGAGGAGGCGCTCAACAACGCTGACTCGCGCAGTAACCTCGAGACCCGCATCAACTTCGGGTAGTGCCTCGCGCGCGGGCTGGGCTGTGAAGGCGGCCCTCGCTCGCTTTCTTTTCCGGATCGAATCAGGCGGTGAAGACGGTGGCCGCGTCGAAGACGGGGCCGTCGACGCAGACGCGTTTCATTGCCGGCCCGTCTGGCGTCTGCACGAGCACCGTGCAGCCCGCGCAGCCACCCACGGCACAGGCCATGTACTCCTCGAGCGAGACCTGGCAGGGCAGCGCGTGCTGGCGTGCGAGCGCCGCGGTTGCGCGCAGCATCGCTTCGGGCCCGCATGCAAACAACTCGACCTCGGCGAGTTGCGCGGGCGCGAGACTTGCCAGCCAGTGCCGGGCGAGGTCAGTCACATGACCGGCATGGCAGCCAGTGAATCCCGCGAGACTCGCGAGGCGATTCGGCACTCCGCAGTCTTCGAGCCGCGTCATGCAGCTAGTCGCGCCGGGCGGCAGGCCCGGCACTGCGATGGTCGCAGCGCCGGTCTCGAACGGAAATGGCAGCTCCGAGCCCATCAGCACAAATGGCTGCCAGCCGCCGCGGCGCCCGGCTGCAAGCGTCTCGGCGAGAAATAACAGGGGCGGGATGCCGACACCGCCACCGATCATGAGTGTCCGCGGTCTGTCGGCGTGCGTGGTGAATCCGCTGCCGATCGGGCCGAGGCAGGAAAGCATTTCGCCCGGCCGGCGCAGCGCGAGCTCCGCGAGGCCGTGCCCGACAATCTTGTAGAGCACCTCGACCCAGCCCTCATCGGCCGAGGTCCGCATGATGGACAGCGGACGGCGCATCGGAATGCCGGGGCCGCAAGTCAGGTGGATGAAGCTGCCGGGGGTCGCGGCCGCGGCGCAGCTGGGTGCGCGCAGACGCAGCACGAATTGCTCGCCTTCAAATGCGTCATGGCTGATGACGCCGGCCTGCTCGAGGAAGATGGTGCCGCGATGGGGTCTGGCAACAGCACTCACGATGCGCGCCTGCGCCGGGCCTCTGCGACGTGCGCAAGCACGGCCATCCGGATCGCGACACCATTCGCGACCTGGTGCCGGATCACCGATTGGGGCCCGTCGGCGACATCGGACGCGATCTCGACACCGCGGTTCATCGGTCCCGGATGCATCACGATGGCCTGCTTGTTCGCCCTCGCCAATCTTGCGGCAGTCAATCCGTAGAGTTCATGGTAACGATCGATATCGGTCGGTATCGCCTCTGCGATCCGCTCACGCTGGATGCGCAGCATCATGACGACATCGGTGCCCGCAATGCCCTCATCAAAGGAGGAAAAGCGTCGCGCGCCGCGAAATTCGTGCGACTCCGGCATCATTTCCCCGGGCGCGACCAGGCGCACTTCAGCGACGCCGAGTGAAGTCAGCGCACGATAGGCCGACCGCGCAACGCGCGAATGGCGGATGTCGCCGACGAACGTCACCGTGAGGTCCCTGAAGGCGCCCTTGTGCTGCTGGATGGTCAGCGCGTCGAGCAGGCCCTGGGTCGGGTGCGAGATGTGCGCTTCTCCGCCCGAAATGACGCTGACGTGGTCGCCGACGTGCCGCGCGACGAACTCGACGATGCCGGCTTGTGAGTCCCGGATCACGAATACGTCCACCTGCATGGCCTGGAGCGTGTAGATCGTGTCGATGATCGACTCGCCCTTGGCGCGCGAGGACAGCATCACGTCGAGATTGATGGCGTCGGCTCCGAGTCTCACTGCGGCGAGTTCGAATGAGGCGCGCGTGCGCGTCGATGGCTCGGCGAAAAGGTTCGCGACGGTCCAGCCGGAGAGTTCGTCGCCGCGCGGCGGCAACCGGCCGGGAAGGCACTGGTAGGCCTGGGCCCGATCCAGCAGTTCCAGGATCAGGCCGGGTTCGAGGCCATCGAGCGTGATCAGGTGCCGCAGCCGGCCGTTGGAGTCCAGCTGTGGGAGCGGCGAAGTCATCGGGCCGTTTCACCGGGCTGCGCCCGGAGCCACTGCAGCAGCAGGATGCGCGCGGCCTCGCGATCCACGTCGCCACGCCGCACGCGACGCGTCTTGCTGCCGCTGCGGCGCCGCTCGCGCAGGTCATCCTCCGCTTCCCGCGACGAGAGTCTTTCGTCCACCCGATGAACCTCGATCTTGTACCGCAGGCCGAGCTGGTCCGCGAATTGCAGCGCTGCGGTCGTGAGTCTGGCGTTCTGGCCGGCCATATTATAGGGAACGCCGACAACGACCGCCGCCGGGTGCCAGTCGGTGATGCAGCGCCCGATCGCAGGCCAGTCGGGCATGCCGTCGAAGGCATCGATGGTTGCGAGCGCTTCCGCGGTTCCGGTCAGCGTATTGCCGACCGCGACGCCAATGCGCCGTAATCCATAGTCGAACGAGAGCACCGTGCGCGTGGCCGGCGCGGGCATCCGTCAGGCGCGTCCCGCCTGGAGGCTGATTCGGGACAGGTCGACACCCAGGAGCCGCGCGGCCGCCTGCCAGCGCTGCTCGAATGGCAGGTCGAAGATCAGGGACTCCTCGCAGGGCACGGTCAGCCAGGCGTTTTGCAGCATTTCGTCCTCGAGCTGGCCGGCATCCCAGCCCGCGTATCCAAGCGCGACAACGGCCTGGGCGGGTCCCTCGCCACGCGCCATCGCGGCAAGCACGTCGCGCGAGGTCGTCACGTGCAAGCTGTCGGAGACCGGCAATGTCGAATCCCAGTCCTGCGGGCAGGGCCGGTGCAGCACGAAGCCGCGGTCATTCTGCACCGGTCCGCCGCGCAACACCGGCATGTCGCGCAGGCGCGTGTCCTCGCTCGTGAGTGCGAGCTGCTCCAGGACCTCGGACATCTTCATCTCGAGCGGCCGGTTGATCACGATGCCGAGTGCGCCGCGATCGGTGTGCTCGCAGACGAGGGTGACGCTCTGCGAGAAATTGGGGTCCGCGAGCGAGGGCATCGCGACGAGGAGTTGGTTGCTCAGGTAAGCGCCACCTGCCATGGCGCTAGTATCGGTCGCCACCCGTCGGGGGTCAAAGCATGCCTGCGGGCTGACTTAATGCGATTCAGCGCGCCGGTATCTCGACCGTCGAACCCGCGAGGCGGCCGCCGACGAATTGCCATTCATAGGCGAAGCGCAGGACCTCATGACGGGCGGCCAGTTCGGCGGGAAACGGCTCGAACGGCGTCGCCAGCTTGAGGATGGAGATTGCGGCGCGGTCGAGTTCCGGATGGCCGCTGGTGCGCCTGACCGTGGCATTCACGAGCCCGCCATTCGCGGCCAGCGCAACCTCGATGACCGGATTGCCGCTCAGCTTGCTGTGGCGGGCCTCGTCGGGGAAGTGCAGCGTGCCGACCCGCTCGACGCGCCGCTTCCAGGCGTCGAGATAACCCGCGACTTCGGAAGAGCGTGTGCTCGGCGTGACCAGCAATTCACGACGCGCCGGTCCCTTGAGCCCCAGTTCGGCATCGTCGTCGATGCCGGCCAGCGGCGAGCGGTCACCTGCAATCGACCGCCGCGGCAATGTGGGAAGCATTGCGGCCGGGTCCCTGGCGTCCGCGATGAAGCGCGATTCGCGGTCTGAGCCTGTCAGGATGCTGGTTTCGCCGCCGGCGGGGCCACCCGCGGACTGCTGCGCCGCGCGGCCGGCAATATCGCCCGGTGACTCTTCGTCATCACCCGACGTCCCTGGTTGCCGGGTCGCGTCAGCGGCGTTGCCGCTGCCCTGCTGAGTGCGCTGCGAGAGATAACTGGCCCGCTCATTGGTCGGCGCTTCGGGCAGCGTTTCCGCGACCAGCAGGACCTCGAGGGTCGGCACCAGCGACTCATCACGTGGCTGCGGTGCGAATGTGATGCCCAGGATGACGATCAGGTGAAAAAGCCCGGCCAGGAACAGGGTGACAAACAGCCGATCATCGGCCGTGCCGCCCGCCTGCCTGCCGGCGGATCCACTCACGCGTGAGTGGTCCGCGCGAGCACGGCGTCGATCAAGCGGCCCGCGATATCGTGGCCATGCTGCGTTTCCAGTTCGCGGATGCCGGTCGGGCTGGTGACATTGATTTCGGTCACGAAGCCGCCGATGACGTCGAGCCCGACGAACAGCATGCCGCGCTCGCGCATGACCGGGCCGATCCGCGAGCAGAGCCACCGGTCGCGATCGGAAAGCGCCCGGCCGACGCCTTTCGCGCCGGCCGCCAGGTTGCCGCGATGATCGGTGGGCCCGGGCATGCGCGCGAGCGCGTGTGGCACGGGCTCGCCATCGATCAACAGGATGCGTGCGTCGCCGGTCTCGGTGATCTCCGGCAGGTAGCGCTGCACCATCGCGTAACGCTGGCCGTATTCCGTCAGCGTCTCGAATACCACCCTGGCGTTCTTGTCCCCCGCGGCCAGTGCAAAGATGGAGCGGCCACCCATGCTGTGCAGGGGTTTGCAGACGATGCGGCCATGCTCGGCGAGGAAGGCCTGCATGCCGTCCATGTCGCGGGTTATCAGTGTCGGCGCGCAGCAGTCGGGGAACCAGGCCGTGTAGACCTTTTCGTTCATGTCGCGCAGGCCCCGCGGGCGGTTCACGACCAGCACAGCTTCGGCCTCGGCGCGTTCCAGCAAGTAGGTCGTGTAGATGTATTCCAGGTCGAATGGCGGGTCCTTGCGCATCAGCACGGCATCGATGCCGGCGAGTGGCCGCACCACGGGTTCCCCGGTGCGGTACCAGCCCTTACCGTCCCCGACGACCTCCAGTGGCCGCAGACGGGCGATCGCGCGCCCGTCGCGCAACCAGAGGTCTGCCTGTTCGAAGCACCAGGTCGCGCAACCACGCCGGGCGGCGGCGAGCAACATCGCAATCGTGGAATCCTTGGCCGGCTTGATGGATTCGAGTGGGTCCATCAGCACTGCAAGGCTGGGGCGGTCTCGCATCAGGACGGCTCCGGCCGATTGACGGGAATGTGACGCGGATACTGCACGTTAGGGGGGCTTGTCATAGTACACCTGTCAATGGTCCAGACTGCCTGCCGGGCATGGTTCTGCCGTGGCAGGGGGTAGGCCGATATGTTAAAAGGAGGCCGCTCCGGCGTCGAAACCGTGGGCGTCTCCACGCGAGCATTGCTAGCGCCCGGCGGGAGCAGCGCCGGGGCCGGAGGTACCCGATGGAAAGTGCAGCGGCCGTCCGCGACGGGCACCGCCTTAACGGGCTGAAGGTGCTGGTCATCGACGACAGCAAGACGATTCGCCGGACGGCTGAAACGCTGCTGGCCAAGGAAGGTTGCGAGGTGTTCACGGCGGTGGACGGCTTCGACGCGCTGTCGAAAATCGCCGACCACCAGCCCGACATTGTATTTGTCGACATCATGATGCCGCGCCTGGACGGCTATCAGACCTGTTCGCTGATCAAGCACAACAAGGTGTTCCGCGCGATACCCGTGATCATGCTGTCCAGCAAGGACGGCCTGTTCGACCGGGCACGTGGAAGGATCGTCGGTTCCGAGCATTACCTGACGAAGCCCTTCACCCGCGACGAGCTCCTGTCGACGATCGAGCGGCACGTCAGCCGCGGCGACGGCAGGTCGTAGGGAGAAAGGCCCGTGGCGCTCATCCTGATCATCGACGACTCGCCAACCGAGGTATTCCAGATGCGGCGCATGCTCGAGAATCACGGCTTCAAGACCGATTCGGCCGCGGACGGCGCGGAGGGAATCCGCAAGGCACGCGAACTCCGTCCCGACCTGATCCTGATGGATATCGTCATGCCCGGCGTGGACGGATTCCGCGCGACCCGCACATTGTCGAATGATCCCGCGACCCGTGCGATTCCGGTCATCATGGTATCGAGCAAGAGTCAGGAATCCGACCGCTACTGGGGCATGCGCCAGGGCGCGGTGGATTTTCTGGTCAAACCGGTCACGCCGGCGCAGCTGGTGGAGAAAGCGCAGGCTGCGCTGCTGACGGGCTGAGCGGATGCAGCCTGAGCCGACCTTGAGGGCACTGCGCGACCGGCCTTTCGAGTTGTTGCTGGCGCTGGAGGAGCAGGCGCGCGAGGTTGCTGCCGGCGCGCGCGACGGTGCAGCGGGGCAGGAGTGGATCGGCGTGGCATTCCGGATGGGCGGGGAGACATTCCTCGTGGCGCGTGACGAGGCGCGCGAAGTCATGGGTGTGCCGGCATCGATCACGCGCGTGCCAGGAGCGCGCTCGTGGATACTCGGCCTTGCGAATGTGCGTGGCCAGTTGTTGCCGGTAATAGACCTGAAGCAGTATTTCGGCAGTGGAGAATCGGTGGTCGGTCGGAACACACGCGTGATCGTGGTGAATCACCGCGAAGTGCCGGCGGGCGTCGTTGTCGACGAGGTACTCGGATTCCGGCGCTTTGCCGACCGCGAATTCAATGCCGAGGCGCCGCCGACGATGATCCGCTGCGAGCATTACCTGGCGGGTTCTTTCCGGCGTGGGAGTGAGGCCTGGCCCGTCCTGAGCCTGCGGGCGCTGGTCGAGAGCCCGGCATTCCTGCACGGTACTTCGTGAGCTGGGGCATGGTGAAGGAAAAAGTGCATGGTCAACGTGCCTGACAGGCGACTGGCTTCGAAATGGATGCCAGTGATGCTGTGGGGCGGCTTGCTGCTGTCCCTCGCCGCAGCGGCATTCCTGCTGCTGTCCGGCCGCGCCCACGAGCAGGATCTCAGTTACAACTCTCAACTCGCGGAACTCACCGTGCTGGCGGGGGCACTGCCGGCGCAGTCTGCGGCGGCGGGCCGTGGCGACGATGCGGCATTCGAGAAACTCACGCAGTTGCGTGCCCGGCTTGAAAAACTGCTGGAAGAAATCGAAGAGGGCCGCGCGGCGTTCGCGGCGTTTTCGAACCCGAGTGCGCAGCGGCTCGGTGCCGAACCGGGCTGGAATGCCGTGCTGGAAGATGCGCGGCAGGTGCTGGCGGGCCGCGATGCGGCCCGCGAACTGAAGACCTGGGCCGAGGAATCGCGCACCGCGCTTGGGCGCGTGCTTGCGGCCACCGGCAATGCGGTATCGGCGCCGGGCGGCGCGGTCGCGCTGCGCGCCCTGCCACGCTTCGAATCAGTCGCACAGCGTGCCGGTGACGACCTTCGACAACTCGCCGACGCCTCGGGTGAAACCGCGGCCGTTGCGCGGCGCATTACGGAGAACACTGCGCTGCTTGCACAATTCCTTGCGGGCCTGGCCGGGCTCGACCGGACCGCAGGCGTGCCGGCAGTGTCCGGCGATGCCATGACGCGCCTGGCTGACGCGCGCGATGCGTTTGCAGGCTATGAGAAGAAATTGCAGGGCGCGCTGGAGCGCGCCGGAACACTCGCAACGGCGCAGCGCGCGGGCGGCGATCTCGCCCAGGCGGCGGACGAGTTGTCGAAATCCCTGGAGCAGCAGGCCGCCACGGAAGCGGACGCAGCGCCATTGGCCGGGCCGTATCCGGCGCTGATTGCGGTTCTGCTCGCGGCGCTGATGCTGGCCGGCGCCCTGGTCGCCTGGGTCTCGGCTGCGGGCGTGCGCCGCGTGGCCGACCAGGACGCGGAGCGCAACCGCCGCAACCAGGATGCGATCCTCCGCCTGCTCGATGAGATGTCGAGTCTCGCCGACGGCGACCTGACGGTCCAGGCGACGGTGACGGACGACATCACGGGGGCCATCGCCGACTCGATCAACTATGCGATCGAAGCGCTGCGCGAACTGGTTGCGACGATCAACGAGACGGCCATGCAACTTGATTCCGCGGCGCGCCAGACGCAGGCGGCTGCCGGGCACCTGGCGAAGGCGAGTGTCGCTCAGTCGCGCCAGGTGGCCGCGGCCACCGATGCAGTCGGCGCCATGGCGGCGTCCATCGAGGAAGTGTCCGGCAATGCCGAGCGCTCGGCGGACGTTGCGCGTCATGCGGTCGATGTCGCGCACAAGGGAGGCGACGCCGTGCGTCGCACGATCGACGGCATGAACACGATCCGCGAGAACATCCAGGACACGTCCAAGCGCATCAAGCGCCTCGGCGAAAGCTCGCAGGAAATCGGCAACATCGTCGAATTGATCAACGACATCGCCGAGCAGACAAATATCCTGGCGCTCAACGCCTCGATCCAGGCGTCGATGGCCGGCGAGTCGGGTCGCGGTTTCGCGGTGGTCGCCGACGAGGTGCAGCGCCTGGCGGAGCGCGCCGGGCACGCGACGCGCCAGATCGAGGTTCTGGTCCGCACGATCCAGACCGATACCAACGAGGCCGTGGTCTCGATGGAACGGACGACGACGGACGTGGTCGGCGGCGCCCTTCTTGCGGAGAACGCGGGCGCCGCGCTCGGCGAGATCGAGGACGTCTCCAACCAGATTGCGCAGCTGGTGCAGAACATCTCCGCGAGCGCGCGCCAGCAAGCCGCGACGTCGTCCCACATTTCGCGGACCATGCAGGTGCTGCGTGAGATCAGCCAGCAGACCGCCGATAACACGAGCGCGACCTCGAATGCGATCGGCCGGCTCGCCGAGCTGTCTGCGCAATTGCGCAAGTCCGCCGCCGGCTTCCGTCTGCCGCAGGAACTGCCCGTGGCTGCGAGGCGTGCCTCTGCGTCCGCGGCACCCGACGGCTCAAAGTCGAGGCGCATCGCGAGCGTGGGAGGCTGATCGGGCGTGGCCGACTTCCCATCGGTCAATGAACAGGCCTTTCACCTGGTCGCGCGGGAACTCGCGGCGACCCTGAACGAGGTCCGTATCGCGCTCGAGGCCGCCGCCGAGACGCCGGCCAACAAGGCGCCGATCTCGCAGACAGCAGAGCTGATGCACGGCGCGCGCGGCGTGCTGCGCGTGGTCGAGGTCTATGGCGCTGCGTTGCTGGCCGAGGAGATGGAGCACTCGGCGCAGTGGCTCGCCGATAACACGACCGACGCGCGACAGTTGGTCGAAGGCCTAGATGCGCTGATGCGTTCCAGCGTCCAGCTGCCCACCTATCTCGAGCGCGTGCTGGGCGGGGGCC
>JAOUGR010000352.1 GCA_029857655.1 Gammaproteobacteria bacterium
ATAAGTGGCTTTCTGATGATTGGGCACCTGCACCAGGAGGGCCTCATACATCTGTTTCGCGACCTCCGGATGACCGAGATCAGACTGCGTCCGGGCGCGCATGAACCGCGCATCCACGCGACCGGGTGCCAGCCCCAGGGAGCGCGCCAGCAGTGAATCGGCAAGCGCGAATGCCCGGAACCCGCGCGCCTGGCGCGCCAGCTCGTACAGCAAGTCCAGGTTGGGCTTCGGTTCCGCAAGCAACTGCTGCGCGCGGGTCGTGAGCTCGGCAAGCGTGCCATACAGCGGCACGGTCGCAGAGGCGGCAGTACGTTCATCTCCCTCGTCATCCCCGTCAGTCCCTGCATCGATCGCGATCACGATTGGGTCTTGTGCGCGGCTCGCCACCAGCTGCTCGGACAGGATGAGCAGCGCCGTGGCGACAATGGCGACCGCGGTCAACACGATGCCGTTCTCCTGCCAAAGGACCTTCATCGAGCCTCCGCCAGCGCTCGCTGCAGTTCCGGCACGAGGCCCTTCTGCAAGGCGTTCTGGATTTCGATGCCAGGTCGCGCGTTGACTTCGATGACGACGGGCCCGCGCCGCTCATCCAGACACACGTCGATGCCGGCATAGCCCAGTGGTACCGCCCGCTGCGCAGCCACGGAAACCTCCAGCACCCGCGACCAATGGGGAATTTCCCGTCCAGCAAAGGATTTACCGTTGTCAGGATGTGCGTCGATCACGCGGCTCTCATGTATGCCGCTTCCGATGCGGCCACGCGCCATGTCCACCGCGAATCCCGCCGCCCCCTGGTGCAGATTGGACTTGCCGCCGGACTGGATCGTCGGCACGCGCAGCATCGCCGCGACCGGCCTTCCGCGCACGAGCAGCACGCGAATATCGAGAATGCCGGACGGTGCGATAGCGCGCGAGAATTCGTCCGGGCGAATGAGCTCCTCGAACAATGCCCGGTCCGGATCGTTGCCGGGCGAATACAGGCCGCGGGTAATGTCGCGGACGTGCGCGCGCAATTGCTCATAGGTCCAGGCACCGCCCGTCACGAGGTGGAATCGGCCGTCCTCTACACGGTCGATCAGCACGACGCCCTTGCCCTGCGAGCTGGAAGCCGGCTTCAATGCAAAGCCATCGGGCGCATCCAGCGCCGTGCGCCGGTGATCAAGTTCGTGTTCGGTTTCGACGGCCAACCGGGTGCGCGGCGTTGGCACTCCATCATCATCCAGATGCCGCTTGGTCGCCAGCTTGTCGTTGGCAATCGCCATCCAGTGCACGGCATTGAGACGACCAATAAAGTTGATGTTGCGCGAATTCAGTCCGAGCACGCCCGCATCGTCCCCTTCCGCAGCGCGGAACAGGCGCAGGAATCGGTGGTATTCGGTGGCACGGATTCCGGTCCACCGCCCGACGGCCAGTTGCAGGGCGAGTACCACGAGCAGCAATTCCGGAAACTGGAAAAAGATGCCACGCAGCAGGACCGAGCTGAACGCCAGGTAGCACAGGAACGTCACGAACATCGTCCACGCAATCGCCCGGATCAACTCGGTAGCACGGCTTTGTTCCGCCATCTCCTGAAGTCGCTCCGCCGCGAAGCTCAGGATCACGACCGGGAACAGCGCCAGCAGCGCGAGGCGGTGGCTCGCGCTCTCACCCACCAGCACTCCGCCGGTCAGGATCAGGACGGTCAGCACCGTGATCACGGCGGCGATGCGAGGAACGATCAGCACCCGCATTCCACGGAACAGCCTGTGTGCCGCGGCGCCGACGCCGAGAATTGCCAGGAATCCCAGCATCCCCGGCAGGAATCCCGTGTAGACGCAGCCGGCCGCCACCAGCATCGGCAGGAAAACGCCGAATGTGCGCAGACCTACCACGTTGCGGCAGAATGTCACGATCAACGCGGCCAGCGGGAAGAGCAGGAATACTCCGGAGATCTGCTTGTTTGTCGCGATGAACCGCGATACACCGGCCAGCCAGCCGCTGCGCTCCGATTCCTCCGGCGCAGTCGCGCTGCTCGACGGCGCAAGCAGGCGGCGAATCCGAAAAGCGTAGTCGAAATTGATGTCGCGCGCATGGCTGAACAGGAACTTGTCGCCGTTGTAAAGCTGCAGGTAGTTCGCCGGAATCTCCGCGAAATGACCATTCAACGGATCGAAGGGCACCCACTGCGCACCCACGTAGGCCTCGACCCATTGGTGCGAGGTCTTCTTGACGCCTGATTCGAGAATCACGCCACCGATGAGTCGCGCAGGTATGCCATTGAGCCTGGCAAGCGCCACAAAGAGCCGGCTCTTGCCATTGCAGCTGGCCTGGCCAAGCCGCAAGGCTGTGAGCGCATCGGTGTAGCCCTTGAACGGCGCAGGCTCTATCTCTTCGTGCGTGTACTGGAAAATCGCCCGCAGCGTCTGCCCCACGTCGGCCGATTGCGGCGGGCGGATCCGGGACCACAGCTCGCGGATCTCCCGGTGCCGATAGGGGATTGCCTCGGTTTCCTCAAGCTGGCGCCTGGCGGTGTCATTCAGCGCCGCGCCAAAACCAAGACCCGCGGGCAATTCGTAGCGCACCGCGCGCGTCGAGATCTGCGCCGTGTAACGCACCGAGTGCATGCCCTCCGGCGGCCTGCCATTCCATTCAGCCAGGCGGCCTTCCGGCGTTGCCTGATCGTCAAAAGTCAGAGGGCCCAGTTCGAAATTTTCTGCAGTAACGGTCTGGCGCTCATCGCTGGCAGGCAGGTAGGTGGCCAGGCGTACGTCACCGCCGAAGCCCTCGAATCCGAGCTCGACGACGTATTCATAGATGGATGTCGGCAG
>JAOUGR010000353.1 GCA_029857655.1 Gammaproteobacteria bacterium
AGCGAAGAAGTGCGCCGGCAGCGGGTCCTTACTGCTCTCCGCGAGGGCAAGGTCGACGAGGAGACCGAGCTGTGGCTGCGACGACTCCGCGACGAGGCCTACGTCGAGATCCGCAACCCCTGAACCGGCACGCACGCCTGATCCTGACCACCGGCGAGCCGGCGGGCATCGGCCCGGACCTGGCGCTCGCCGCTGCATTGCAGGACTGGCCCTGCGAACTTGTATTCGCGGGTGACCCGGCGCTCCTTGCCGCGCGCGCAGGCCTGCTGCGCTACGAAATCGAGCCCTCGGAGTGGCGCCCGGGCGAGCCGTCCGTCCCGCACCGCGCCGGAACGATGCCGGTGATCCCGGTCAGGCTTGCCACACAGGTCGAAGCGGGGCAGCTGGACGTCGCCAATGCGCGCTACGTCCTGGAGATGCTCGATCTTGCGACCGACGGCTGCATTGCCGGCCGCTTTGACGCGATGGTGACGGCGCCGGTGCAGAAATCCGTCATCAACGATGCAGGATTCGCATTTACCGGACACACGGAATATCTGGCCGTCAGGAGCGGCTCGCCGCTACCGGTGATGCTGCTGGTTGCGGGCTCGCTCCGTGTCGCGCTCGCGACCACGCACCTCCCGCTTGCCGACGTATCCCGTCACATCCGGCGCGATGTCCTCGACGCCACGCTCGACGTACTCGACCAGGGTCTGAAGACCCTGTTTCGGTTGCCTGCGCCGCGGATCATCGTGTGTGGCCTGAATCCGCATGCCGGTGAGGGCGGCCATCTGGGGCGCGAGGAAATCGACGTCATCGGTCCCGCCGTTGAAGCCGCATGCACGCGCGGCTTGCTGGTGCGCGGGCCGTTGCCTGCTGATACTGCTTTCACGCACAGCATGCTCGAAGAAGCGGATGCGGTGCTTGCGATGTATCACGACCAGGGCCTGCCGGTGATCAAGCACGCGGGCTTTGGCCGCGCGGTCAATGTCACGCTTGGCCTGCCGTTCCTGCGCACCTCGGTGGACCACGGCACGGCGCTTGGCCTCGCGGCGACCGGGCGCGCCGAGCCGGGCAGCATGTTTGCAGCGATCAATCTGGCATGGAAGCCGGAATGATTCGCGCCCGCAAGCGGTTCGGCCAGCATTTCCTGCACGACCCGGGTGTCATCGCGCGCATCGTGGCTGCAATCGACCCGCAACCCGGCGAGCGCATCGTCGAGATCGGCCCTGGCCGCGGGGCGCTGACGCGACCGCTGCTTGATCGCTGTGGCCGCATCGAGGTCATCGAGATAGACCGCGACGTGATTCCGGTACTGCGGCGGCATTGCGCCGGCGCCGGTGAACTCATCGTGCATGAGGCCGACGTGCTCGAAGTCGACATGGCTGCGCTGCACGGCGGCGGCCAGGCAATGCGCGTCTGCGGCAATCTCCCCTACAACATCTCGACGCCGCTGCTGTTCCATCTGCTGGAATCGCGCACAGTAATCGCCGACATGCATTTCATGCTGCAGAAGGAAGTGGTCGAGCGCATGGCCGCGAATCCGGGCGGCAAGGAATACGGCCGCCTGACCGTCATGCTTGCCGCAGTCTGCCGCGTTGAATCGCTGTTCCGGGTCGGGCGTGGCGCATTCAATCCACCCCCCGGGGTCGATTCGGCGGTCGTGCGGCTGACACCGCATGCGGACGCGCCTTTCCCGCTGCCGGATCGCGCACGCTTTGCCCGCTTCGTCGGCGCGGCATTCTCGATGCGCCGCAAGACACTGCGCAATTCCCTGCGCGGCCTCGCCGGGCCTGCCGAGTTCGAGGCTGCCGGCATCGAGCCCGGGCGGCGTCCGGAAACCCTGTCACCTGCGGAATTCGCGAAACTCGCGGCTCAGCCGGTAATCGGCGCCGACGGCCTATAATGGCGACGTCATGAAGATTTACGGCAAGGTGCTGATGGTTGTCGCGCTCGACGAGCACAGCGAGCGCATCGGTGCGCGGGCACGCGACATCGCTGCAATCTGCAATGCCGAGCTGTCGCTGTTGCATGTCGTCGAGTACGTGCCGGTGGAGCCAATGGGCGAGACCCTGCTGCCGACCGTGCAGATCGAGGAGGAACTGGTTCAGCGCGCCAAACAGCGTCTTGCCGAGCTGGCGAAGCTGTTGGGCGTGGAGTCGGCCAGACGCGAGGTTGCGGCTGGCAACGTCAAGGCTGAAATCGTGCGCGCGGCCCAGGAGCAGAAGGCGGACCTTATCGTACTCGGCAGCCGCGAGCGCCGCGGACCATCGATCCTGGTGAATTTCACCGAAGACACCGTACTGCACGCCGCCCCCTGCGATGTGCTGGCGGTACGATTGCGCTAGGACGCGCTGCATGGGCGAAGAGGCTCAAAACATGATCACCGTGGATGTCGACACACGCTATCTTGAGGACCAGTCGGACCCCGATGAGCAGCGCTTCGTATTCGCATACACGATCACGATCCGGAACCGCGGCGAAATTCCGGCGCGGCTGCTGACCCGTCACTGGGTGATCACCGACGCGAATGGGAAGGTCCAGGAAGTACGCGGCGAGGGCGTGGTGGGCGAGCAGCCGCACCTGAAGCCCGGCCAGGGATTCCGCTACACGAGTGGCGCGGTGCTCGAGACACCCGTCGGAGCGATGCAGGGCAGTTACCAGATGCTGGCCGACGACGGCGTGCGCTTCGACGCGCCGATCCCGCCATTCACGCTCGCGATACCGGGGACCATTCACTAGTCGCGATGGCTGTTTATGCCATCGGAGACCTGCAGGGCTGCCACGCCGAGTTCATGGCCCTGCTGGAGCAATTGCACTTTG
>JAOUGR010000354.1 GCA_029857655.1 Gammaproteobacteria bacterium
CTGGAGCCCTGCTGCTACCACGGCCGCACGCCGCCCTGCGCAGATGCGCTGATTGCGGCGGGAGTGCGGCGCGTCTGTTATTCGATCCGCGATCCAAATCCGCGCGTCAGCGGTGGCGGCGCAGCCCGGCTGGCGGCGGCCGGCATCGAAGTGACCGGCGGCTTGCTGGCCGCGGCGGCCCGCGACCTCAACCCCGGCTTCCTGTCGCGCATGGAGCGCGGCCGGCCCTGGCTGCGTCTGAAGCTTGCCGCCAGCCTCGACGGTCGCACGGCGCTGGCTGGAGGCGAGAGCCGCTGGATAACAGGCGCAGCCGCACGTTTCGACGTGCAGCGACTGCGTGCGCGTTCCTCGGCGGTGTTGACCGGACTGGCGACCGTGATCGCCGACGACCCGCGACTCGACGTGCGCCTGCCGGAAGCGACTCGACAGCCGCTTCGTGTCGTGCTCGACACCGGCCTGCGAATCCCGGTATCGGCGCGAATCGCCGCGCCGCCGGGACAGCTCCTGGTGCTGACGGCGAGTGAAGACCTGGCACGGCGAACCGAACTCGAGGCCGCCGGAGCGCGCGTCCAACGCCTTCCCGCGGGGGCGGGTGGCCTCGACCTTTCCGCCGCCATGGCACAGCTGGCCACGCTGGAACTCAATGAGATCCTGGTTGAGTGCGGCCCAACACTGGCTGCCGCGCTGCTGGCCGCGCGCCTGGTCGACGAACTGGTGATTTACATGGCGCCTGTGCTGCTTGGCACCGACGCGCACCCATTGATGCGCCTGTCGGGAATCACCACAATGGCCGGGCGGGTGGAATTCTCGATCTCGGATCTGTCCCGCCTAGGCCCGGACCTGCGTATCACGCTGCGGCCGTCGCAGGGCTGAGCGGCCGACACCATGTTCACCGGAATCGTCAGGGCCATCGGCAGCATCGTGGCGTCGGCCGGCGATGACCACGCGCGGCAGTTGACGATCGATATCAGCGCCCTCGCGACAGACAGCCTGGCCGTTGGCGACAGCCTCTGCGTTGCCGGCGTCTGCCTGACCGCTGCGGGCGTCGAAGCGCGCAGGTTCACTGCCAGCCTCTCGAGCGAGACCCTGCGGTGCACGACACTCGGGGCGCTGGTACCCGGCGCCGCGGTCAACCTTGAACCGGCGCTCGCCGCCGGCGATGCGCTCGGCGGTCATTACGTCACCGGGCACGTGGACGGTGTCGCGCGTGTGGAATCAGTCGAAGACGAGGCGGGTTCAGCGCGAGTTTCGCTGGCAGCGCCGGCGTCGCTGGCGCGCTACCTGGCGCTGAAGGGATCGGTGACCGTCGACGGCGTCAGCCTGACCGTCAACCGCCTGCGTGACAACGTATTCGACGTGTGCCTGGTGCCGCACACGCGCGCCGTGACGACGCTTGGCGGCCTGCGCACGGGCGCTGCGGTGAATCTGGAGGTCGACGTCCTGGCGCGATACCTCGAGCGCCTGTTCGGATCACAATGGCGCCGATGAACACAAGCGAGGAGCTGCTGGCCGAGTTGCGCGCCGGGCGCATGGTCATCGTCATGGACGACGAAGATCGCGAGAATGAGGGCGATCTCGTCATCGCCGCCGCCTGTGTGCGCGCCGAGGACATCAATTTCATGGCGCGCTACGGGCGCGGCCTTATCTGCCTGACACTGACCCGCGAGCGTTGCAGGGAACTGCGCCTGCCGCTGATGGTCAGCGATGGCGCGGACCGGCACGGCACGAGCTTCACCGTCAGCATCGAAGCGGCCGAGGGCGTCACGACCGGAATCTCCGCCCAGGATCGCGCACATACAGTGCGCACGGCGGTCGCAGCCGGAACGCGGCCGGAGCACTTGCGCCAGCCTGGTCATGTATTTCCATTGATGGCGCGCCCCGGAGGGGTCTTGATCCGCGCCGGCCACACCGAGGCAGGTTGCGACCTCGCGCGCCTGGCGGGATTCGAGCCGGCCGCGGTGATCGTCGAGGTCCTCAATGACGACGGCACGATGGCACGGCGCTCCGACCTCGAGCGCTTTGCCGCGCAGCATGGCCTGTTGATCGGCACGATCGCCGATCTCATCCGCTACCGCCTGGAGAATGAAAGCTCGATCGAGCGCATGTCGGACCAGCCGGTCGAAACGGAGTTCGGTCCGTTCCGGATGTGCTGGTACCAGGACCGTGTGCACGGATCGCTGCATGTGGCGCTGGTGCGGGGCTCACTTGCGGGCCCGGTGCCGCCGCTGGTGCGGGTCCATCTGCACGACACGCTGCGCGACGACCTCGGGCTGCAGTCTGCGCATGGCGGCTGGACGCTGCGCGCGGCGCTCAAGCGGATCGCGGGCGAAGACAACGGCGTTGTCGTGATCCTGCGCGAATCGCAGGATCCCGCGGCCACCATGGAGTCGATACGCGCGCTGGAGCTGGGGGTGCCGCGCGGCGAGTCGCAGGCCGGGCGCGGATCAGTCCTGCGCACCCACGGCATCGGGGCGCAGATACTGCACGATCTCGGCATCAAGAAGATGCGTGTACTGTCGGCGCCGCGACAGTTGCGCGCCATTTCGGCCTTCGGGCTGGAGATCACCGCCTACGAGGACTGAGGGCAGTCGCGCCGGCGGTATACTGCCGCGATGGAAGGGCTGCATACCATTGAAGGCGACCTGCGGGCCCACGACCTGCGATTTGCAATCGTCGCGGCCCGGTTCAACGACTTCGTCGTCGAGCGCCTGATCGACGGCGCGGTGGAAGCCTTGACGCGCCACGGCGCGGATGCAGGCCAGCTCGAAGTGCTTCGCGTGCCCGGCGCGTTCGA
>JAOUGR010000060.1 GCA_029857655.1 Gammaproteobacteria bacterium
CTTAGCTATTTTCTGAATTGGCAGGGAGACATCAGGAGTCACCCCATGGAAATGTTTGGAACGATGATCAGGTTTTTTCAGGACGGCGGATTATTCATGTATCCGATCGCCCTGATCGCAGCACTCGGAATCGCGGTCGCGATCGAGCGCTATTTCTACCTTTGGCACACGGAAGGCGCCAACCGGCGCGCCTGGGCTGAAGTTGCACCATTCCTTGGCCAGGGCGACTACAAGCGTGCGCTTGCCGCGACCACCGACTCAAAATCGGCGATCGGGCAGATCCTGAGCTACGGGCTCGCGCGCGTGCAGAGCGCAAGGCGCCGGGATGACGTCGAGAAGGCCATGGAAGAAAGCCTGATGGAGGTTGTGCCGCGACTGGAACGCCGCACCCACTATCTTGCGAGCTTCGCGAATATCGCGACGCTGCTGGG
Organism: Gammaproteobacteria bacterium; assembly: GCA_029857655.1. Taxonomy (GTDB): domain Bacteria; phylum Pseudomonadota; class Gammaproteobacteria; order Steroidobacterales; family Steroidobacteraceae; genus SCUD01. The sequence continues at coordinate 432 of JAOUGR010000060.1, forward strand.
ACTGCTCGGCACGATCATCGGGCTGATCCAGGCGTTCCAGGCAGTATCCACTGCGGATCCGGCGGAGAAAGCCGAGTTGCTGTCGGCCTCGATCTCGGTCGCGATGAACACGACCGCATTCGGCCTGATCGTCGCGATTCCGCTCTTGATGCTGCATTCGGTTCTGCAGTCAAAGACGACGCAGATCGTTGACAGCCTCGAAATGGCGTCCGTGAAATTCCTGAACACGGTCGTCGAGCGCAGACCGGAGAATGCATGAGCGTCGTCAGCCGGGCCGCCCGCCGTCATCGCCGCAGCAATGCGGAGGAATTGTCGGTCACGGCCTTCATGAACCTGATGGTCGTGCTCGTGCCGTTCCTGCTGATAACGGCCGTCTTCTCGCGGCTGACGATTCTTGAGCTCAACCTGCCCAGCTCGAGCCAGGTGGTGCCGGAGACCGCCCAGGCCATCAACCTGGAAATCCACGTGCGCGAGGGCCGCATCGAGGTCGCGGATCGTGGCACGGGCCTGTTGCGCGCATTGCCTGATGTCGAGGGCCGGCGTGATTTCGCCGGTCTCGGCCACTTTCTGGCTGACGAAATCAAGCCGCGCTTCCCGGAACTCATTTCTGCGACCGTGCTGCTGGAGCCGCAGATTCCCTATGACACGGTCGTCCAGGTGATGGACATCGTCAGGGTGCGCGCCGTGGTCGAGGATGGACGCCAGATCCAGCAGGAACTGTTTCCCGACATCTCGATAGGCGATGCGCCCGCGCTGAAGGGGGGCAAATGAGCCACTCGACACGGGCCAAGCGCATGGAGCGCCACCATAAGCGCGGCCGTCCGGCGACGCTTTCACTGGTTTCGCTGATGGATATCTTCACGATCCTGGTGTTCTTCCTGCTGGTCAACTCGGCCGAGGTGCAATCGCTCGAGCCGCCCAAGGTGCTGAAGTTGCCGGAGTCAATTGCGCTCGAGAAGCCGCGTGAATCCGTCATCGTCATGGTGACGAAGGACCAGGTGCTCGTCCAGGGCGAGCCGGTCGTGACGGTCGCGGACGTGGATCGCCACGAGGGCATAATCATCGCCCCGTTGCGCCGCGCGCTCCGGGTGCAAAGCGATCGCACGCTGCTGCGCGCCGCCGCGACGGATGCCAGCGCCCGTGAGATCACGATCCTTGCAGATCGCGAGATCCCCTACCGGATCCTCAAGAAGATCATGGCCAGCTGCACGGACGCGGACTACGGGAAACTTTCGCTAGCAGTAATCCAGAAACCGGAGGCGATCGGTGCCGATGCCAGCTGAATCTGAATCGCCGGGAGTGAGCACTTGAGCGCAGCGGTCGCATACTACTACCGCAGGTTCGAACTGCCCTGGAATGTGTCCGAGGAAGAGCGGGAACGCTTCCGGCGCATCTGGCTGTGGGCGGTCGGTATTGTCCTCGCGATCGGGCTCATCGTGCCCTGGCTGCCGACGCCGGAGCGGGACTTCAGCGTGCCGCCGCCGATACCACCGCGGCTGGCGCGGCTGGTCCTGGACCGGGCGATCCCGCCTCCGCCGCCGCCACCCGTGCAGCCGGAACGCGTGCAGCCGGAAAAGGTGCAGAAGGTCGAGCGTGCGGTCCCTGACCTCAAGCGCACCCAGGACGCGCGGCGCAAGGCGGCGCAGGCTGGCTTGCTGCCATTCGCCGACCAGCTCTCGGACCTGCGCGACAAGTTCGACGTCAAGAAAGAGGACCTGGCGCCGCTTGCAAGCGCCAGGGGTGACGGAGGCACGCCACGCGCCGAGCGATCCCTGATCACGACACGCACCGGCACCTTGACCGGGGGGATCAACACGGCCGGCGTCAGCAGCGGCTTCGGCAGCGGCAGCGGCACCCTCGACGGCCATGGCACGACACGCATGCAGGTGCCGCTGGGCGGGAGCGGCGGCGGCAACGCGATGCGCGGGGGCGATAATTCGTCGCGCAGCGGCAAAGGCAAGAAAGCATCGCGCAGCCAGGAGGAGATCGAGCTTGTCTTCGACCGCAACAAGTCTGCGATCTACGCGCTCTACAATCGCGCGCTGCGCGACAACCCGGCATTGCTGGGCAAGGTCGTTTTCGAGCTCACGATTGCCCCGTGGGGAGAGATCACCGAGTGTCGAATCGTGTCCAGCGAACTCAAGGACAGTGAGCTCGAGCACAAACTGGTCGCGCGAATCCGCATGTTCCGGTTCGAGGACAAGGATGTCGAGGCGATGACAACCACAAAACCGATTGAGTTCTTCCCGGCCTGAGATCCATCCCGCTCGGGGGTCGAATCCGACTTGACGCAAGTCATTGTTGGGCAGTTTGCGTTCCAGTGAGACTATGCACGGGGCAGTCTGTGCCCCGGCAGCCTGGGACAAAGCAATGAATCTCGAAACGATCTTCCCGACTGTTAGCCTGCAGCGCGTACTGAAGCTTTCGGTCGTCGGTGGATTGTTCGCCATTGCCGGTCTGGCCGTCCTGCGAACAGCCGGGGCGCAGGATTCACTCGCGGTCCATCGTGCGGAGGCGGCGGGCCAGGCAGCAGCCGTGACCGCAACCCAGCTCGATGCCGGGCGCAAGGTGTTCGAAGCGGCCTGCATGGCCTGCCACCAGGCGAGTGGACAGGGCCTGCCGGGCGCATTTCCGCCGCTGGCATCGTCGGATTTCCTGAAGGCCGACAAGAGCCGGGCAATCCACCTGGTTGTAAACGGCCTGCAGGGCCCGGTGGTCGTCAATGGGAATAAATTCGACTCAGTCATGCCACCGATGTCGCAGCTGTCCGACGCCGAGATCGCTGACGCACTGACCTACGTGATGAATTCCTGGGGCAATTCCTTTGGCAGCGTCGCGGCGGTCGAGGTGACTGCGGTCCGTGCCGGTCCCAAGCCGACGCAGACGGCAGGATCGGCGACGGAACATCCGGGCACGACGGTGGCCGAATTGAAGTATGGTGGCGCGCCGTCGGCGGTTGGCGCGGCGACGGAGCAGATCGAGATGGTCACTTCGGCAGGGGCGCCGGACATGACGCGCGCGGAGTTCGATCACGCCAAGCAGATCTATTTCGAACGTTGCGCCGGCTGCCATGGCGTGTTGCGCAAGGGCGCGACCGGCAAGCCGCTGACGCCGGATATCACGCAGAAAAAAGGCACCGATTACCTGAAGGTGTTCATCAGCTACGGTTCACCGGCCGGCATGCCGAACTGGGGCACCTCGGGCGACCTGACGCCCGAGGAAGTGGACATCATGGCGCGCTACGTCCAGCACGTGCCGCCGACGCCGCCGGAATTCGGCATGAAGGAAATCCGCGCGGCCTGGAAGATCCTGGTTCCGGTCGCAGAGCGGCCGACACGCAAGATGAACGACTACAACATCGACAATATCTTTGTCGTCACGCTGCGCGACTCCGGTGAAGTGGCGCTTATCGACGGCGATACCAAGCGCATCATCAATGTGCTCAAGACCGGTTATGCGGTGCATATCTCCCGGCTTTCGCATTCCGGCCGTTACGTCTACACGGTCGGCCGTGATGCCAAGCTCGACCTGATCGACCTGTGGATGGAGACACCTGGCATCGTCGCCGAGACCAAGGTGGGCCTGGAGGCGCGGTCGGTGGAAACGTCAAAATATGAGGGCTACGAAGACCGCTATGCGATCGCCGGCAGCTACTGGCCACCGCAGTTCGTCATCATGGACGGCGTGTCCCTCGAGCCGCTCAAGATCATGTCGACTCGCGGTATGACCGTGGATACCCAGGAATACCATCCCGAGCCGCGCGTGGCGGCGATCGTCGCATCGCACGAGCATCCGGAGTGGATTGTCAACGTCAAGGAAACGGGCCAGATACTGCTCGTCAATTACGAGGACATCGACAACATCAGGGTGACGCAGATCGGCGCGGCGCGCTTTCTGCACGACGGCGGCTGGAATTCCACGAAGCGCTATTACCTGACTGCAGCGAACCAGTCCAACAAGATTGCGGTCATCGACTCCAGGGACCAGAAACTGACGGCCCTGATCGATGTCGACAAGATTCCCCACCCCGGCCGTGGCGCCAATATCAATGACCCCAAGTTCGGTCCGGTCTGGGTGACCAGTGCGCTCGGCAACGAGAAGATAACCTTCATCGGTACGGATCCGCATGATCATCCAGAGCAGGCCTGGAAGGTGGTCCGGGTGCTCAAGGGTCAGGGCGGTGGTTCATTGTTCGTCAAAACACATCCGAAGTCGCACAGCTTGTATGTCGACACGCCATTGAATCCCGATGCGAAGCTGAGCCAGAGCGTCGCAGTGTTTGATGTCAACAACCTGGAAGCAGGCTACAAGGTGTTGCCGATCGCCGACTGGGCGGACGTCGGCGACGGACCGAAGCGCGTCGTACACCCCGAGTACAACAGGGCAGGGAACGAGGTCTGGTTCTCGGTCTGGAATGGCAAGGATCAGCGCTCGGCAATTGTCGTGGTGGACGATCGCACGCATGCGCTGAAGACTGTCATCAAGGACCCGCGCCTGGTCACGCCGACCGGCAAGTTCAACGTTTACAACACGACGCACGATATCTACTGACGCGCGCGCGCTGCAACGGGTCGGGCCGGCGGTGTATCATCGCCGGCCTGCCGCCGGAGTCCGCCGATGAATGTCGCGCCAAACAAGGTCATCTGCATTCACTACACGCTGCGTGACGACGCAGGCGCGGTGATCGATTCATCATCCGGCCGCGAACCGCTGGCATACCTGCACGGCACCGGCAACCTGATCCCGGGGCTCGAATCCGCACTGGAAGGCAAGGCGACCGGCGAGACACTGGAGGTCACGATCGCGCCGGAGCAGGCCTATGGAAAACGCGATGAACGCCTGGTCCAGATCGTGGCGCGCTCGAAATTCGGTGAAATCAGCGAGATCGTGCCGGGCATGCAGGTCAGGACCTCGGGACCCGGCGGATCGCGCATCGTCACGGTGACGCACGTCGAGCGCGATCTCGTGACGATCGACGCAAATCACCCGCTGGCCGGCAAGACGCTGCATTTCCACGTGCAGATCACCGAAGTGCGCCAGGCCACGCGCGATGAACTGAAACACGGCCACGTCCACGGACCCGGCGGACACCACCATTGATCCGGCTGCGCGGCGGGATGCGACGTCAGAAAGCCGCGGTCAGGGTGACGGAGAAATTACGGCCCGGCTGCTGATAGAGCTCGAGCAATGGATCGCTCGGCGTGCGGCCGCGCACGTCGGACCATTCATGGTAGCGGCGATCCGCAATATTGAAGACGCCCGCGTTGAGCCTGAAATGTTCACCGATCCGCAACTGCCCGGTCAGGTCGATCGTTGCGAATCCGGCAGGCTGGAACAGGGGCCCTCGCGATTCGTCCACGCGCCCGACGCCATCGACCGCGGTCACGATGAGTTGCGCCCGCCAGCGTGCGGACGGCGCTTTGTAGCGAAGCCCGATGATTACGCGTGCCGGATCAATTGTGTTGATCGGCACATGACGCACGACATCGTCTCCACGGGTCCAGGATGCGGACAAGCTGCCGCTGAAGCCATCAAGCGCGGCAGTCCACCTGCCCAGGTCGAAATCGAATGATGCCTCGGCGCCGCGGATCCTGGCCTCGCCGATATTCTGCGACTGAAACAGCGTCGTGCCCGTGGCGGGGTCCGGCCCGATATTTACCCTGGACTCGATGAAGTCGCGATAGCGGCTGTAGTAGGCGCTGAGGCTGCCTGACACGGCGCTGCCGCCGAATCGCGCACCGATTTCGATGCTGTCGCTTTTTTCCGGCTTGAGATCCGGGTTCGGAATTGCTCGTACATTGAACTGGGGCAGGTCGAGCCCGATGTTGACATCCTCGAACGGCTGCGAACGAAAGCCATGCGAGTACTGCAGGAACAGCAATAGTCGGTCCGAGGCGGCAAGGCTTGCACCGAGCTTGGGCGCAAACGACACCTGCCGGATCGAGACCGGGTCCTGGCCCGGATTGTCAGCGGCATACATGGCGTCGACGGCAGGCTCGAGGCGGTACCAGTCGGCGCGCAGCGCCGGAATCACTGTCCAGCGGCCCATATGCGATCGCCACTGGTCCTGGAGGTAGAGTCCGGCCTTCGTGATGTCTGATTTGGGGAAATCCCGCACCGGCAGGGCTTCGCCCAGGATCGTGCTGGTCGCGATACCGGTGCTGAGGTTCGTTTGCAGGCCGTCGCGCCGCTCGACGACCCGGGTGCGGGACAATTCCGCGCCGCCCACCAGTTGATGCGTGCCCCGCTCTCCGTTGATCCGGCGCAGCGCAGTCAGTTCACCGCCGGTAACGGTCTCCTCATAGAAGAACCCGCGATGGATCGCGAGCGGCGGCGTCGCCGGCAATACGGCCCGGCGCTCCTCGTCGGTAATCTGTGCGAATCGCGATTCAATCCGGTATAGCCTCCATTCGACCTGATCGAATGGGCCGGGGGCATCCAGCACCTGGTCCACGACGAAGCGCCAGTTCTCGGTGCTGTCATCGCCCTGCAGGAATGTCGTATTGGCGAATCGCCCGCCCGACAGCTCGAGTGAGTCCACGTCCGTCAGGGCAGCCTGGCGCTCCCAGCCGAGTGTCAGACGCAAGGGCCGGCCGAGACCATGCACGACGGCGCGGGCCAGCACTGCATCCGACTCGAAGTCACGGGGATTTGCGTCGACCACGCGGTAGGCGTTCTGCATTTCACTGCCTTCGCGCCGCGCAATGGCGAGCATCCCGTCAAAGTTCTCGAACCGCCCTGCGGCAGTCATGCCGGCCAGGGTTGCATGGCTGCTGCTCGCGTAGCCAGTACGCAGCCGTAGCGCATGGTCTGCGCCGTCTGGCAGCAGGTCGGCCGGATCAACGGTGGTCGTCGCCACGACGCCCGCGATCGCGTCGCTGCCGTACAGCGTCGACGCGGGTCCCTTGAGGATCTCGATTCGCTTGATGAGTTCGGGATCCGCGAATTGCCTGCCGGCGTCGGAGAAACTGCCGATCGAAAATGTACTGGCCGCGGGCACGCCGTCGGTCTCAAGGAGAACGCGATTTCCGGACAGTCCGCGCACGGTAATGGCCGTGTATCCGAAACGGTTCGGGTCCCGGCGCACCGATATACCGGGTTGGTCCCGGAACATGCCGCCGGCATCGAATGCGAGCCGGTTCTCGAGATCGTCGGCCGATATGATCGATACGGCGGCGGGAGCTTCCGCGAGCGGCTGCGAAGACTTGCCAACCACGGTGACCGTCTCGAGCCGCGGCAGGAATGTCGTCGCACGGGCCGGCAGGCTTGCCAGGATGATCAGGGCAACCGGCCAGGCGGCGAGACGACTAGCGCCATTTGAGGATTGCGACATCGAGTGATTCCGGTGCTGGATTTTGCGAACGCCAGGGATTAATTCTACGGGCATGGCGTCATGATCGCATCCGGCGCCGCCTTGATTGAGGCCAACAATCGGCGCGCGTCTGCTAGACTCGCGCAGCTGCCGGATCCGATGCACGACCGGCGACCCGAGTCCCGTGACGCATCGCCAAAACCTGCAATTCCCGACCAAGGAAACCGCACTGCGCGAGGACGTGCATGCGCTGGGCTCGCTCGTCGGTGAAGTGCTGCGCGACCAGGGCGGGGAAGCCCTGCTGAAGCTCGTCGAAGACGACCGCGTCGCAGCGATAGCGCGCCGCGAGGGCGAACCCGAGGGGACGATCACGCTGGACATGCGGGCCGCCGACCGGCCTGCCCAGCAGGCCAGCGACCTGATCCGTGCCTTCAGCAAGTGGTTTGAGGTCGTCAATCTTGCGGAGCGTGTGCACCGCGTGCGCCGCCGCCGCGAATACATGAATCGCAGCGACAAGCCGCAACCCGGCGGCATCGGCGACTGCATGTACCGTCTCAAGGCCGCCGGTCTCGACGGCGAGCAGGTGCTGGGCCTGTTGCGCGACGTGACGATCTATCCGGTGTTCACCGCGCACCCCACCGAGTCGGCGCGTCGCACGATGTTGCGCAAGCAGCAGCAGATTGCGGATCTCATGATCTCGAGGCTCGATCCGTCGCTGTCGCCTGCCGAACGCCGCGCAGTCTGGGAGCGGATCCGGATGGAAGTGACCTCGAGCTGGCAGACCGAGGTGCACCCGCGAGAACGACTGACGGTCGCTGACGAGCGCGAGCACGTGCTGTTCTACCTGGCCGAAGTGATCTACCGCGTGGTGCCGGCGCTCTATGAGGAACTCGCGTTCTGGCTCGAGACCGTGTTCGGGCTGCCGCAGGACACCGGGCGAATGCCGCTTCTGCTGCGCTTCGGGACCTGGGTTGGCGGCGACATGGACGACAATTCGGAGGTCCATGCGAAATCGATACGGGAGACACTGCATCGCCACCAGCAACGCATCATCTCGGCCTACTACGAGGAATGCCGCATGTTGTCCGGCATGCTCTCGCAGAGCGCCAGCCGGGTCGACGTCAGCCGGGAACTTGAGCAGCGGATTGACGAATACGACATCCTGCTGCCGAATGCGCGCCAGGCGACGCCGTCGCGGCACGACCGTATGCCCTACCGGATCTTCCTGTCGCAGGTCGCGGCGCGATTGCGGACGACCTATGACGGCCTTCCGAACCACTACGAATCCGTCGAGCACTTCATCCGCGACATCGAGATCATCGCCGCGAGCCTGCGCTCAAATCACGGGCAGCATGCGGGGCTGTTCCCGGTCGAGCGCCTGCTGTGCCGAGCACGAACATTCGGATTTCATCTGGCGACGCTGGATGTGCGCCAGCACGCCTCGGTTCATCGTGAAGTCGTCCGTCAGGGACTCCATCTTGGGGACTGGAAGAAACGCAAGGTCGATGCCCGCCGCGCGGTGCTGCGCGAAGCCCTGACACGCGATCGCGGACCTGTCGGGCAATTCGACGCGGTCGGCCGGCGGACGCTGGCCGTGTTCGAGGCCATGATCCAGGGCCGTCACAAGTACGGCGATCGCGCAACCGGTGACTATATCGTCAGCGGAACCGAAGGCCCGGACGACGTCCTTTCGGTGCTGTTGCTGGCGCGCTGGGCCGATATCACGGATCGCAGCGTCGGTGAGGTCCCGCTCGATATCACACCCGTCGTCGAGTCGACGGCCGCACTCGAGAGCGCCGGCGAAATCCTGCGGGAGCTGCTCACCGAGGAAACCTACCGGCGTCATCTTGCTGCGCGGGGCAACCTGCAAACAGTGCTGGTCGGCTACTCC
>JAOUGR010000061.1 GCA_029857655.1 Gammaproteobacteria bacterium
CGGGGTCGAACTCCGGGATGCCGTTGCGGTCCGGGTAGTTGGCCGGAGCTCCGGCGGCGCTCGCGAGAACCCGGCCGTCGCGCGCGATCAGCCACGCATTGTTGCCGTGGTGATGGAACGGATGCAGGTCGCGGCCGGCGCCGACGATGCGCATCAACACGCGCTCGCCGGCATGGGCGCGGGCCAGCGCGTTGTACGGCTGGTTCGGCAGCCAGAACACGCTCCGCTCGAGCATCGTGTCGGGGGCATTGCGGCCGTTCATGAACCACAGGGTGGCCTTGAACGCGGCCGGGTCAACGGCGGCGCCCGGCACCAAGTCGAGTCGCGCATCATCAAAGCCCGTGTATGCCGGCGTTGCGCCTGCGGCAATGGCCTGCTGGCGGGTATCGACCGCCTCGTGGGCCGACCGATCCATTTCGCTCAGGAAGAACAGGTACTCTCGATCGAAGTGAGTCGGCTGGTAGCCCAGGTTCCCAACCGTCGTGTCGTAAGCCGTCCGCGCGGGGTGAGCGTCGTGGGTGCCAACGTCATAACCCGTCGGGCGCACGATCAAGGCGCCCACCAGGCCCATCTCAACCTGCAGTTCCGGCCGCGTACCGCTCTGGTACAGGTAGGTGCCCGCCTTGGTGGCTGTGAACGAGTAGGTCACGCAGCCGCCGGCGCCGTTCAGCGTCGGCGCCGCCGTTGCCTCTAAGGCCATGAGGCCTGCTGCCGACCCACCGCAGGCGGCCGCGGTCACGCCCGCTTGCCCGGGGAAGATCGCCGACACCGGCACCAGCAGGCCGTTATGCAGCGTGACCGTGACGACGTCGTTCTGGTTCACGATGAGCGTCGGCGCCGGATACTGCATGCCCCCAGTGGGGTTAGTGCTGTAACCCCAGGTAGCAAGGCTGTTGCCGTCGCCGAGGACGATGGTCGCCGAACGGGCCCAGAGCTCGAACTGCGCACCCGTCGCGCCCGGATCCTGGTCCGTCACTCCGACGATGCCCGCGTGGGCTACCTGAGCACCGACCGCCATGAGCAGCGACGACGCCGCCAGTGCTGCCGAGATCCTGCTTTGCTTCTTCATTTCAGTAAGCCTCCCGGCCATCACTGGACGACGATTTCCGTCATCATGCCGCCGAAATCCTCGGCCCCGTTGCTGAGCGCCTCGAGGTTCGTCGAGTACAGCAGGTACGTCCCCGCCGCCACGCCGGTCGTGTCGATCAGCACGTCGACTCCCTCGCCACCGCCCAGGGTCACCGAGTTGGTGGTGTAGTACATGTTTGCCGCCGCACCACCCGCCGGTCCGCGCAGGATGTGCGCGCCGGTGCCCACGACCTGCATCGGCAACCCGGTCGTGGCGAGCGTGTAGAAGCGCGTCACGTTCAGGTTGCTGATCCGCAGCAGCGCCTTCTGGCCCTGGGCGATCACGATCCTGCTGTTCATCGGCTGCGCAGTCTCCGAGCCGCTGACGATACCGAGTGCCGGATCCGACTTGCTCGGAGCCGCCGGCAGGACGCCCTCATTCACGGTGTCCGGATAGCCGCGACCGTTCAGCATCGGGTAGTCGTCGTGCATCTCCGCGAACGGCAGCGGCTGGACGCCGATGTGCTGCTCGTGGAAGTTGCGGTCGAACGAGCCGATCTGGATCGGGTACTCCACGTCGTAGCCGGTCGAGCCGTCACTGTCGTTGTAGGCAAACTGGGTGCGGCCGCCAAGCAACGTTCCGTTCTGCTTCGGCCGCACGTACAGGTTGCCGAGCATGCCCATCTGCATGTGTTCCGAAGCCTCCACGTGGCAGTGGTACATGTAGGTGCCCGGATCCAGCGTCTTGTAGTAGTAGGTGAAGCTGAAGCCCATATTGATGGTGATGCTCGCCTCCGGCACGCCGTCGAACACCGATGCGGCATTCGGGAAGCCGTGGAAGTGCACGCTGTGCGGGTCGAACAGGTCGGGCCGCAGCAGCATGCCCACGTTGGTCAGCGTCAGGTACACCTCGTCGCCCTCGTCGAAGTCCAGCGTCGGCGCCGGGAACTGCGCGTTCAGGATGCCCTTGGCGATGGCCTCGTTGGCCGGCACCTTGCTCACGTCGCTGAACCCGAAGGTGTAGAGCTCGGTCCCGTCGGCCATCACCGACCAGCCGTCGCCGGCTGCCAGGTGCTTGCAGACGATCGGCGGGGTCATGGCCCGGCCGGCGGCTGCCTCCGCATCCGAGATCAGCCCGTTGCCGTCGGCATCGATCGGGCACTGCACGAAGGCGCTGGTGGCCGCCGTGCCCGTGCCGTTGGCGGCCGAGACCGGCACCATGCCCAGCGTGAATGACGCCCCGCCACCGGTGGCGACGATCGTCACGGTGTCACCCGCCTGCCAGTCCGGACCGGTCACGGTCGAGAAAGTCCAGGTGTTGTCCAGGGCAACCGCATCGTTCTTCGTCCCGATTTCCACGGCGCCACGATCGCGAGTGAAGGTCAAACGCCGGCCAGGGACGCTGCCATTTCCGGCGAAGCGCCACTCACCGCCACCGCCCGGTGCCGCGAAGTACTGCATGCTGGTAGCCGTCAGCTCGCGGTTGAGCGTCACCGCGACCGTGTTGCTGATGGTCGCCGTGGTCGCGTCGGGTCCGGAGCCCGCCGCAAAGTAGGTGAAGCTCGTCATCCCCACCCAGCCCGGTTCCGGGACGTAGCTAAAGGCCCCGCTCGGCGCCAGACTCACCGATCCCCCTACCGACAGATTGCTCACCAGTTCAGCAGACAGCGAGCCATCGCTAGGACTATCGTTGCTAAGCACGCCGGCCGTTGCAGCGACCGAGAAGGTGCCCTGCACATTCACGTCGTAGGAATCGGCACGTGCGGTCGGCGCACTTCCCGGCGCTGCGACGCTAATGTCAAACGTCTGACTTGCGAGGTTGGGAACCGCTGTATCGTTGCAAGGCGTCGCATCCGGGCTGCATGCATACACCGTGATCGTAACCGTGGGATTACCGCCTTGCGCGGGCGGCGTCCACGTCAGCAGGCCGTTGGCGTCGATTTGCGGGAATGTCCCACCCGTGCCGCAGCGAGTAATGGGATTGGCATCGCAAGTCAGTCCGTACGTGAACGTCGTTCCGTTCCGATCTACTGCCACGACCTGATACTGGTACAGCGTGTCACGGTACCCGTCCAAAGGCGCGGTCGACAGGATCTGCGGCGGCTCGTCTGTAACGACAACGACCGACGCCACCTCATCCGCACCGATATCGGCCACGATCGAGATGGAGCTGTCATTCGTCCCGTCCACCGGGCGCGGCTGACCGTCGTAATCCTTCAGCAGGGACGGCAGGCCGCTCAGCACGTCGTTGGTACCCGCATCGATCGCGGACGAGCCGGCTGCCAGGTGGTAGTTCCCGGTCGGCGTCAGCGGATAGTGCACGACGCTTATGAAGTTGCCGCCCTCGTCGATGGCCGCGGCCGCAAGCAGTGGATCGTTCGTCGCTCCGACCGACCCGCGGTTGAAGTAAGGCGCTGCGAGCAGTGTCGTCTCGCCGGTCGTGGCCGAAATACGCAGGTTGTTCCCCGCATAGGGCACTCCATCGGTCGGATCCGGGCTCTCGCTTGAAAGGACATTGAACTCGGCGTCGAGCCGCCCGTTCATGCCGATCAGGCCCAGGTCCCAAAAGTTGCCAAGCTGCAGCCCGGGGGGCAGCGCCAACGCATTCCAGTGCTGGGCGCGGTTGCCCAGAATGACGTCGTTGCGGATCAGCGGGTTGGAGAAATCGCCGATGCTGACCAGGCCCGTGGCCTGCAGGTCGAGGCTGTGCGTCCGCGACACGATGCCCGCAGGTTGCGGTATCGATTCGTTGAACACGCCCGGCGCAAAGGCGGCCGCCGCGGTCGCCGTACTGTCGTTGTTGGCGACCGTATTGTTGACGATGTTGACCCGCACCGCATCCTGCAGCGAAATGCCGCCGCCGGCGAGGGCCGCCACGTTGTTGACGATCATGTTGTCGAGGACGTCGACCTGGTTCCAATTGCGCGGGGACGACGAGGCCAGCAGGTCCTGCCCGTTGACGCGGAGCAGCGCGATGCCGCCACCGTCGCCGGTGCCTGCCTGGTTGCCCTGGATGTTGTTACCGACGATCTTGAGCGAGCCGGTGCCGGCACTCAGCGCTACCGCAGCACCCGCAGCCTGTTCGTGACCCGCCACCAGGATGCCGCCACCGGAGCCGCCCCGGCCCTGCGCCGTCTGGTCAAACGACTGGTTGAACAGGATCTGGTTCTTCTCGATCAGGCCGCCGGGGCTGCGCCCGTAGTGCGCGATACCCGCACCGTCGCCCTGCGTGAAGTTGCCGCAGACATAGTTGCTTTGCACACGGTAGTTGCCGCTGCCGTTGTACAGGCCGATGCCGCCGCCATGATCGAGCGTCGAGCCGTTCTGTGCGACGTGGTTGTGATGAATGCGCACGTTGACGTTTTGCGCGTTCACCACCTCGTTGTTACCGTCGAGCAGTGAGGCATGGCCGACCCGGATGCCGCCGGCGGACTGGCCCATGTTGTTCGAGACGATGTTGTTGCTGATCTCAAGGTTGTTGGCGTAGCCGTTTACCAGCACGCCCGCCGAGAAATCGGCCGTCGTGAAGGTGAAGCCGTCGATGCGCGCCGGCAGTGTGCCGAACACGCCCGGCCGCGGCGCGACCAGCACGCCGGCTGCCTCTTCGGTCGCCAGTAGGCCGGTGCCCGGCTCCCAGGCGCAGGCGTCGATGCCCGTGCCGACGTTGTTGGGCTGGCCGGGCAGCAAACCGATGCGGTCGTTGGCATTCGCCAGCGGGCAGTTGGCACGCCGGTGCGCTTCCACCTGCCACGCGAGGGTGCGGGCGAAATTGACGTTGCGACCGACGCTGATGATTGTCGAATAGGCGCCCCAGCCCTGCAGCTGGATCGGCTTGGTGACGATCAGCGGCTCGGTGTAGATACCCGGCGGAACGAGCACGACATCACCGGGAGCGGCCGCGTCGATGGCCGCCTGGACTGGATTAAGAGCACCCGGCACCGGCCGGTGGACATTGCCGGTCCTGACCAGCGTAATGCCGTGGACCGTGCGCAGGCCATTATCGCGGACGATCTCGATCTGGCCGCCGGCCGCGCCTGAGGGAATGCTGACCTGAAGCACACTCGGGTCCCATGAACCGACGAGCGTCAACGGTGTACCGTTCAACAGCACCTGCCCCGTGGCTGTGCCGAAACCGAAGTCGCGCGATACGGTCGCGGGACGCGCCATGTCCGGATCGGGGACAAGCACGTTGCCCACCGAAATCAGCGACAACGTGCCGGAGCTGCCTGCCGCCAGGTAAGGACCGTCGCCGCTGCCGGTAACGCCGGTCCCACCGATCGACGCTTCGCGAATGATCGGCGTACCGCTCGGATACGCGCAGTCGAGCTGCCATGGGTGGTCACCGACGAAGGCGCCGACCGGCAGCACCGGCGTATCGAGGTAGGTCGTCTGCGCCGGAGTGAAATTGAGCGTGTAGCACGCATGGGTAAAGCGTGGATCGTAGTAGAAGTCCGGGGATCCGTCGCTCTTGGTGGGCGGGTTCAGGCACACCTGCAACATGTTGGCAGACACACCCGTCGGCATCGGCGCGTTGATGCGATAGGTCGACGGGACCAGGCCGTTGTAGCGGCCGTTCTCGTCAGTGTAGATGCGGTTGACCTCGTTGCCGGCGTAGTCGCGGATCGAGATCGGAATATGGGCGGGCGCCTGCTTCTCGCCGAAGACCGGCGAGTTCGGATTGGTGGCGTTGCCGATGTCGTTGGTGGTGTTGCCCTGGATGTGGCCGGCGACCGGCACGTCCGTGTACATGAAGAAGTCGGAGGCCGCGTTCTTGCCGTCGGCGACGCGAACCAGCTTGAAATTGCAGTTCGGACGGTTGCCGGTGAGGGCCGGAGCGACCGGCACGCCCGGGAACAACGACAGTTCGCCGGAAACTACGTTCCAGCCCTGTGCTCCACCCGTGTGGATCGGATCACCCACGCAGACCGGCGGCAGCGCCTGCGGCGCGAAGGTGTCGCCGAAATCGACGTTCTTGCTCTGCTCGTCCTGGTGCTTGTAGACGTTGCTGCCATCGGCGCCAAGCGGCGCATTAGCCTCGACCACGTACGGCCCCGCTGGCAGGTCCGCATTGGTGAAGGGCGCACCGAACGCATAGCCACCGTCGAACACGGCCGGCCGCACCTGGCTCCAGTTGCGGATGCCGTCGTAGCAGCGCCCGTCCGTAATGAGCGTATCGCCGACGCAGCCGGTGGGAATGTTGTCATCCCAGCTGTCGCTATGCGTGGTGGCTACGGCGTCGCCGAGCCCCGGACCGCCAACGACCCCGTCGCGCTCCTGGTCTTCGGGTCCCGGGAAATTGCCGAAAGGATAATTGTCGACGTCGGCGAGCTGGATGCCCGGGACGCCGTTCGTTTCCTGGATGACGCCCGTAGCATCGGCGCGGTACAGGTTGACCTGCACCCGCGGAATGCCCGGCTCCCAGGTTTCCGGGGCCGCAAAGCGCGGATCGTTCTCGGCGCGCGTCACCTGGTAATAGACCACGCCCGTAATGCCGCCATTGACGTGTCCGACCGTGCCGTCGTACGCGCGCTTGCCCCACTCGAATTTGTGTGAGGTGCCGGCAAAGGAATTGTAGCCCTCGAGCAGGGCTGGTCCGGTCTCGGTGCGCTGTTCGCTTCCGCCGGGCTGAATCTGCGGGTTGCGCTTGCCCTCGCCCGCGGCGGTGTTCGTCACGTCGCCGCCATCGTCGACGGTGACGGTCACGCCGGTCGCCTCGAAGCGTGCGAAGTCGACTTCCGCCACCAGCCAGCTGAAGAACGGGAACACCTCGTCGAACGGCAGGTAACCCTCGGTGTCCGTGGTCGACGACATGAAGATGCTGCCGTTCCGGAACCGGAGGTTGATTGCCTGGTCCGGGATGCCTTTCTCGTTGGCATCGCGGACGCCGTTGCCGTTCACGTCGTTGAAGACGTAGTGCTCGTGCTGGCCGAACCACTTCGGCACTGCGACATTGCCGATCTCGCCGCCGGTGCCGTCGGGATTGATGATGACCGTGAAGAAACTGATGATCGAGTCGAGGTAGTCGTCCCAGACCACCAGCTGGTAGGTGCCGGGCGGGACGTTCGGAATCGTGAATTCGCCGTCGTTGGCGCCATTGCACCGTCCCACATACCGGGCGACGCTGGTCGCGGCCTCATTGAGCCCGACCCAGCAGCCTGGCACGGGGGGACCTTCGGACTGGGTGGGCAACGGGGGGCGGCCCATGCGTGAGGCAACGACCGTACCACGGATGGTACCGGTGGTGCCGGTTGCCACCGGCAGATCCGTCGGCTTGACGAATCCGAACCACGCGTGGGGGAAAGTCGGGCCGAACTCGATCATGAACATGGGTTCGCCCGCCCGGATCCAGACGTCGATGCCCGGGGTTCCCTCGATGGTGGTGGTCTGCTTCCAGCCCTGGCCGGCAATTGGCACAACCTGGATGCCGTACTTGCCCGGCGCGATGTTCTCGATCAGCGCCTCGCCGACCTTCAGGCGACGCGGATTCAGGATCGGATCGTTGACCTCGGCCTCGGTCATGGTGTGAATCGTGCCATCGCCGAGGCGCGTCACCGTCGGCGCCCCCTCGGCGTCCAGCACGCCGGCTGCATACCGCGTCCCCAGCGGATTACCGAAGACGTCCGTCATCATGGGGCCGCCGCCCGCGTCGTAGATGAACACGGTAAAGCCGCCGAGCCCGCGCTCGGCCGCGTCCGGTGTGCCGCCTATCGGCGCCGTGTCCTCGAAGGCAAAGACCTTGGCCCGGGCCGGCGGGAGTGGCTGCCGCGTCAGGATCACCGTGGCGCTGGTTGAAGTAGTCCCCGGGGCGAAACGCACGGGGGTGCCAGACATGGTGTAGCAGTTGTCCAGAGTCGAACAGGCCGAGTTCCCCGGCCCGTCGGGCAATATGCTCAGGTAGTACTGCTTGCCGGCATCGAGGCCGGAAATCATGAAGCTGTTGCCCGTCTCGGCACCTCGCTTGGCGACCGGCATGTAGCTCTTGTGCAGCTTGAGCGATGCGGTATTGTCCCAGCCAGCCGCGGGATACGTTGGCGCCGGGTTCGCCGGATCGATCACGTAGGTCGTATCTTCTTCCAGCACCCACCGCAGCCCGCCGGTGAAATTGTTGGTTTGCCCAGAAGCGGTAGCCGTTGTCACCGTGACATTGACGTCAGCGGCATGTACCGCGGTGGCCAGTGGCAGCGTCGCGAGCCACGCAATCGCGAACAACGCGACAAATCGGACACGACGTGTGAAGGATTCAGTGTGAAGGGTCATCTTCATATCCTCATTGCGCCGCCGCTGCGGCTGGCTGGCGCTTGCTCGACCTCGAGTCGTCCAACAGCGAAGTCGTCCCCTGACTTCCCAAAATCTTGTGTGCGCGCATCTTGGAGTTTTTCCACGAATGCAAAACTAACGCATGTGACGCAAGGTGAGTGTGTCGGCGATAACGTAGACGGCAAGGTGACATCCCGCAGTTGCAGGTAGTAGTTCCCTGTAGTCAGATGGTCCCAGTAAGGGCCACGAGGTCCTTGTAGACCTTCAGGACCTTCGGCACGTAACGGCGCGTTTCCCGAAACGGCGGGATTCGTTTTCCATAATGATCGACCGCCGATTCGCCGGCGTTGTAGGCCGCGAGCGCGAGTTCGAGATCATTCTGGTAGCGATCGATCAGGTCGCGGAGGTAGCGGGCTCCCGCCTGGACATTCTGGGTGGGATCCCCGGCATCGCTCGCACCGTAGGCCCTGGCCGTAGCCGGCATCAGCTGCATCAGGCCGCGCGCTCCCTTGGCCGACAGCGCATCTGGATCGAATCCGGACTCGACGACGATCACGGCGCGCAGCAGTTCTGGATGTACCGAAGACTGGGTGGCCGCCGTCTCGATGATCGAGTCGTATTCCGCGGAGCGCGCCAGCATTGCGGGGCTGATACGCGCTCCGGCCTCGGATAGATCGGGCGCGCTGTGCATCAGCACCTGGTAGCGTGCGTCCGTGGGTACATTGGTGAAGTGCGCGACACCCTGTTCGTCGGTAAAGGTGTAAATGTCCGCACCCGCCGGCGCAGCGGCAAAGACAGACGCAAGCATGAGCCCGGCGAGCGCCGGTCGCGCAACCATGGGCGTAGTGCAACGCCTGCGAGCGTGCCTGAACAGGTGGGTTGATACGGTAGACTCGACTGCGGGTTACCCTGCATTGATCGGCTTTCAGCCACGGCGGAGAGTGAACCGATGAAACGCGAGCAAGTGAGCGGGCGGCGGAGCAGTTGCGGCCAACGCGGATTGCGGGGTGCCGCCATAGCCTTGGTTGCGTCCGCGGTCGTCCTCGCCGCACCCGCTGGTGGCCAGGAGCGCCATGATCACCAGGCGATGATGAGCGCGCAATCGGCGGCGGCATTCGACGAACATGCCGCCCATCGGGCGATGGCGGCAGACCAGCGGTACCAAGTCATCGAAGCCGAGTACACGGTACCCGACATCATGCTCACCGACGAGCGTGGTCAGGACGTCGACCTGCACACGCTGCTCTCCGGCGATCGACCAGTTGCCGTCAATTTCATCTTCACGTCCTGCACGACGATCTGCCCGG
>JAOUGR010000062.1 GCA_029857655.1 Gammaproteobacteria bacterium
GCACCGCGAACACGAAGTCCGTGTGCGCCTCGGGCAGATAGAACAGCTTCTGGATGCTCGAACCTAGGCCGACGCCGAACCATTCACCGCGGCCGATCGCGATCAGCGACTGGGTCAGCTGGAATCCGCTGTCGAAAGGATCGGCCCAGGGATTCAGGAACGCCGTCAGCCGCTGCAGGCGATAGCCGCTCGACATGGCGACCAGCGCAATGCCGACGCCGCCGATGGCACACACGGTCATGAAATCCCTGAGCCGTGCGCCGGCGACGAACAGCACGGCCGTGCCCGTCACGCACAGCACGACCGCGGCGCCGAAATCCGGCTCGAACAGCAGCAGCACGGAGGCAGCCAGCAGCACGGCAAGCGGCTTGAAGAATCCCTGGGCACTGCTCCTGAGCTCCACCTGGTGACGCACGGCGTAGATCGCGATGTAGGTCAGCAGCAGCCAGCGCGCGAGTTCCGACGGCTGGAAATTGACCGGCCCCAGGCGGATCCAGCGGCGGCTGCCATTGACCTCGTGGCCAAGGCCCGGGATCAGCACCAGCAGCAGCAGCACGAAACTCCCGATCAGCAGCACCGGCGCGGCGCGCTGCCACAGCGTGATCGGCACCAGCAGCATGGCGCTCGCGAATGCGCAGCCGACCAGTGCCGACAGCAATTGGCGCTCGAAGTGGAAGAATGGATCGCCGGTCTGGCGCTCGGCGACATTGAACGAGGCGGAGGCCACCATCACGAGGCCGATCAGCAGCAGGCAGAAGGTCGCGGCCACGATCACCGAATCCAGCACGAGTCGCGGCTGGCGGCCGGCGGAACGCGAATACTGGAGTGCCACGCCGGCGGTCATTGCAATTGCCTGCGCGCCGCCGCGGCAAACACGTCACCGCGATGCGCGTAGTCGCGGAACATGTCGAAACTCGCGCAGGCGGGTGAAAGCAATACGATATCGCCCGGTCGCGCGAGACGGGCGGCGGCGGCCACGGCGTCGTCCAGTGTTGGCGCGTAGTGGACTGCGCAACTGCCCGCGATCGCGGCGCCGATCGGGCGCGCATCACGGCCGATCAGGACCGCGTCGCGCACCTTTCCGCGGCAGGCGTCCGCAAGCGGATTGAAGTCCTGGCCCTTGCCATCGCCGCCGGCAATCAGCACGAGTGGTCCGGGCAGTCCCGCGATTGCGGCCTGCGTGGCGCCGACGTTGGTGCCCTTGGAATCGTCGATCCAGCGCACGCCGCGTGCCTCGGCCACGAGCTGTGAGCGATGTGGCAGACCCTCGAAGCGGGCCAGCGCGCCGGTCATCGCCGCGCGCGGCATGCCACAGGCAGTACCAACGGCCAATGCCGCCAGCGCATTGGCCGCGTTGTGCCTGCCCGGCAGCCTGAGCGCGTCCACTGGCATCAGCGCCTCGGTGCCGGCAGCGAGCCAGTCCCGCCCGTCGCGCGCCAGCAGGCGGAAATCCGCGTCGCCGCGTGACAGGCTGAATCCCAGACGGCGCTGCCCGGGACGCGTCATGCGACTGACCAGCTCGTCGTCGAGATTGACGATCGCGGTCGCACAGCGCTCGAAGATGCGTGCCTTCGCCGCGGCGTATTCGGCGACGTCCACGTAACGATCAAGGTGATCGGGCGTCACATTGAGGATCGCCGCGACCTCGAGCTGCAGCGAGTAGGTGGTCTCGAGCTGATAGGACGACAGCTCGAGCACGTACATCGCCGCCGGGGGACCCGCGAGCAGGTCGAGTGCCGGCTCGCCGAGGTTTCCGCCGACGCGCACCAGGATGCCCGCTTCCCTCGCCATCTCGCCGACCAGTGTCGTGACGGTGCTCTTGCCATTCGTGCCGGTGATGCCGATCACCCGGCCGCCGGCTTCGCGTGCGAACAGCTCGATGTCGCCGACCAGGTCCAGCCCGCGTGCGAGTGCCTGCTGCAGGAACGGTTCGCGCAGCGAGACGCCCGGCGAGACGACAATCTGGTCGGCGCCTTCGAGCACTGAAGGATCAAATCCGCCGAGCACGGTTGAGGCATCCGGCACCAGGCGCCGTAATTCCGGCAGGCCCGGAGGCGAGGAACGCGAATCGGTCACGACCAGGTTGTGTCCGCGCGCCGCGAGATGCCGCGCACAGGAAACCCCGGTGCGGCCGAGGCCCACGATCACGCTGCGCGGACGGTTTGCTGCCTGCTGCATCAGCGCAACTTCAGCGTCGCCAGCCCGATCAGGACCAGCATGAATGAAATGATCCAGAAGCGGACGATGACCTTGGGCTCGGCCCATCCCTTCAGTTCGAAGTGATGGTGGATCGGGGCCATCCGGAAGATCCGCTTGCCGCGCAGCCGGAATGAGGCGACCTGCAGCATGACGGAGACCGTCTCGAGCACGAAGATCCCGCCCATGATCGCGAGCACCAGTTCCTGGCGGACGATCACGGCGACGACGCCGAGCGCGGCGCCGAGTGCGAGCGCGCCGATGTCCCCCATGAACACCTGCGCGGGATAGGTGTTGAACCAAAGGAAGCCGAGACCGGCTCCCACGATCGTCGCGACGAAGATCAGTACTTCGCCTGCGCCGGGCACGTAGGGAATCTGCAGGTAGGCCGCGAAATTGACGTGACCGGTGACGTAGGCGAACACGCCCAGCGCCCCCGCAACCATCACGCAGGGCATGATAGCGAGTCCGTCCAGGCCGTCGGTCAGGTTGACCGCATTACTCGAACCGACGATCACGAAGTACGTGAATACGATGAATGTGGCCGCGCTCATCGGCAGCGCCACATTCTTGAAGAACGGCAGGTACAGCGCAGTTTCGGAGGCGCCCTGCGCGCTCATCCACAGCGCAAATGCCGCAGCGAGACCTGCCGCGGATTGCCACAGGTATTTCCAGCGCGCTGCGAGACCCTTCGGGTTCTGCACGACCAGCTTCAGGTAATCGTCGTAGAAGCCGATCAGCCCGAATGCCAGCGTGACGCCGACGGATATCCAGACAAATCGATTGCCGAGATTCGCCCACAGCAACGTGCCGGTGGTCATCGCGACCAGGATCAGCGCGCCACCCATGGTCGGGGTCCCGATTTTTCCGATATGGGTATCCGGACCGTCATTGCGGACAACCTGACCGATCTGCCGCTCCGCGAGTTTGCGGATCATCCACGGCCCCACCAGCAGCGCAATCGAGAGCGCGGTCAGCGCGGCGAGAATTGCGCGCAGCGTGAGGTAGCCGAAGACCCGGAAGCCCCCGTAGTAACCCGCCAGCCAGTCGAAGAGATCCAGCAGCATGCGCGTTCCTCAGTTGCCGTTACCGGCCGCCGCGAGCGGCTGCATCAGCCGGTCCACGACAAGCTCGAGCCGGTTGACCCGCGAACCCTTGATCAGCACCGTCACGCCGGTTTCGAGACCCGCCTCCACGGCATCGGCGAGACGCGCACCGTCCTCAAACCAGTTGCCGCGCGATCCAAATGCCGCCACCGCGTGCCGTGCGGCTGCACCCATCGCAAACAGTCGCGTGACACCGGCCGAGCGCGCGTAGTCGCCGATGGCGGTGTGGCTCGCCTCCGTGTGCAAACCGAGCTCCGCCATCGCGCCCAGCACCAGCCAGTGCTCACCCGGCAGGCTGCACAACACGTCGATGCCGGCACGCACCGAACTCGGGTTTGCGTTGTAGGAATCGTCTATCAGCCAGGAGCCGCGCGGACCGGCCCGTAGCTGCAGGCGGCCATTGACCGGATTGACACGCTCGAGTCCCGCAACGACGACCGGCAATGACACGCCTGCGGCATGCGCGGCAGCAGCCGCGCCCAGCGCATTTATGACGTTGTGCCTGCCGGCCAGCTTGAGCCGCACGCGCGCCTGCGCGTCGCCGACGCTCAGCGTGAATGCGGTGACGAATGCGCCGGACTCGATGCGTCCCTGTAAATTTGTCGCGTGAACTTCAGCCGCCGATTCGATGCCGAAGTGCACCTGGCGCGCCGAGCGCGCCAGCTTCTGCCACAGCCCGCAGAACGGATCGTCCGCGTTGATCACGGCGACGCCGTTAGCGCCCAACGCAGCAAACATCTCGCCCTCGGCCTGCGCAACACCGGCGAGGTCGCCGAAGCCCTCGAGGTGTTCATCACCCGCATTCGTCACCAGCGCGATCGCGGGCTGCGCGATGGCCGCAAGCGCCGCGATCTCGCCCGGGTGGTTGGCTCCCATCTCGATCACGGCAAAACGGTGGCCGGGCTCGAGGCGCAGCAATGTCAGCGGCACGCCGAAGTGATTGTTGAGGTTGCCGCGGGTCGCAAGTGTCGGGGCTGCGCCTGCGAGGATGCTGGCGAGCAGTTCCTTGGTCGTGGTCTTGCCATTGCTGCCGCCGACGCCGATGACCGTCGCGGCCGAGCGTTCACGCCAGACCCGCGCCAGCGCCGCGAGCGCGGCGACCGAGTCGCCGACCACGATCTGTGCAATCGGGGCATCGCAGGCCTTCTCGACGACGGCGCCCGCCGCACCCCGCCCTGCCGCGCTGGCGACGAATACATGGCCGTCGAAGTGCGGGCCGCGGAGCGCGATGAATAATTCGCCCGGCTTCAGCGTGCGCGAGTCAATCGAGACACCCTTGAAGCTGCGATCGGCGCCGTTGAGGCGCCCCACCATGGCGGCGGCGACTTCAGACAGCAGACCGTTCAAGGCGCCCCTCCGGCCTGGCGCTGCAGGAATTCCCGGTCGCTCCAGTGCCGACGCTCGGCGCCGACCAGCTGGTAGTCCTCGTGGCCCTTGCCGGCGATCAGCACGACATCGCGGGGGCCGGCCTCGGCAAGTGCCGTGCCGATCGCGCGCGCGCGGTTACGCTCCACCAGCGCGTGCGCGGGCAAACTGAAACCCGACAGGATCATCGCGACGATGCAATCCGGGTCCTCGCTGCGCGGATTGTCGTCGGTCACGATGACCCGGTCCGCAAGCCGCTCAGCCGCCGCACCCATCAGAGCGCGCTTGCCGGTATCGCGGTCACCACCACAGCCGAATACGACCAGCAGGCGGCCGCTTGCGTGTGCACGCGCCGCGGCCAGGACTTTTGCCAGTGCGTCTGGCGTGTGCGCGTAATCGACGATCGCCAGTGCACCATTCGGCAACCGGAATCCTTCCATGCGTCCCGGCGGTGGCGTGCAGGCCATGAGTGCTGCGAGGGCCTCATCGACATCGATATCCCATGCCAGCAGCAGACCAAGCGTGACCGCAAGATTTTCCGCGTTGAAGTCCCCGACCAGTTTCGACTGCAGCCGGCGGCGCCCAAAGTGCCCGTCGATCTCGAGCACGAGGCCGTCGGCCGCGGCTTGCACCTGGGTGACGTGAATGAATCGTTGCGCGGCGGGCCGATTGCCGCCGACCGCCACGGAGGTCAGCGTGACCCCGGGTGCGAGCGCCGCGGCAAAGCGCGCCCCCACCGGATCACCGGTGTTGATGATGGCGTGCTCTAGTCCCGGCAGCCGGAACAGGCCCTGCTTGGCGAGTTCGTAGCGCTCGATGCTGACGTGGTAGTCGAGGTGATCGCGGCTCAGGTTGCAGAATGCGGCGACGCGCATGCGCACGCCATCAATGCGCCCCTGGTCGAGCGCATGCGAAGAGACTTCCATGGCGACATGGGTCGCGCCGGCGTCCGACAGTTCACGCAATTGCCGGTGCAGCGTTATCACGTCAGGTGTTGTGAGCGCCGCACTCGCAGGCTGCGGCAGAAAGCCCGAACCCAATGTTCCCAGATAAGCACCGCGACGCGTCGCACTGTTGGCTGCGCTTGCGAGCAGCCAGGCGCAGGTGGTCTTGCCATTGGTTCCGGTCACGCCGGCAACCGCGAGCCGCGACGAAGGCGCGCCGTAGAATCGATCGGCGATTTCTCCGAGATGACTCCGCAGTGCCGGCACCGGCACGCGGGCGATGTCAATTGGCGCGGAATCCGGCGCGCGTCGCTCGCCCGGGTCCCACAGCACCGCGCAAGCGCCGGCGGCGACCGCCGCGGACAGATGCTCGAGCCCGTGCTGGCTGCGGCCCTGCAAGGCGATGAAGACGTCGCCCTTGCGCAGCGCCCGCGAGTCGAGGGCGAGACCCGAGATCCTGATCGCCGGTGCCGCTGCAATACCCGCGAGCAGCGCATCGAGCGTATTCGCGCCGGTGGCAGCGGACTTCATGGCGTGGCCCCGGCGACGGTGACCGGCGCAACTTGCGCAAGGTCATCCGGTGCCACCGACATCAGCCTGAGCGCGCCGGACATCACTGCCGAGAACACGGGCGCCGCGACGTCCCCGCCGTAGTACTGGCTGCCGCTGGGTTCGTCGATCATCACGACCACCGCGAGCCGCGGTCGCGAGGCCGGCACCAGGCCCGCGAACACCGCGAGGTAACGATCCGTCGAATAGCCACCCGCGGTCGCTTTCCACGCCGTGCCGGTCTTGCCCGCCACGCGGTAGCCGGGCACGGTCGCCTTCTCGCCGGTGCCGCCCGGATGCACGGCGCCCTCGAGCAGGCCGATCAGTTCGCGCGCGACCTTGTCATCCAGGACGCGCGTGGTGGGCGGCGCTTCCTGCACGCGGCGGAATGTGATCGGCCGGTGCATGCCGAGCGCACCCACGGTCGCGTAGGCCTGCGCAAGCTGCAGCGGCGTCACCGAAAGGCCATAGCCATACGACATCGTCGCGATGCCGACCGGTCGCCAGTGCGCGGCACTGCTGAGCAGGCCTGCGGATTCGCCGGGGAAGCCGCTGGCCGTCACCTCGCCGAAACCGAGCCCACGAAGCGTCTCGTGCATCTGCTCGGGTTCCAGCGAGAGCGCGATCTTGGACATGCCGACATTGCTCGAGCGCGCCAGCACGTCGCCGAGGTCAATGACGCCGAGATCGTGCTTGTCCTTGATCAGCTTGTTGCCGACCTTGATCGGCGTCGTGTCGATCATCGATTCGGGCCGGTAGCGACCCGAGGACAGCGCCGCGGCCATGACGAATGGCTTGATGCTCGAACCCGGCTCGAAGATGTCAGTCGCGGCGCGGTTGCGGTAACGGCCGACTTCGTACTGGGCGCGGTCATTCGGGTTGAATGAAGGCTGATTGACCATCGCCAGCACTTCGCCGGTGGCGACATCGATCACGATCACCGAACCCGCGCGGGCGCGGTACTTCTTGATCGCCGACTTCAGCTCGCGATAGGCCAGGTACTGGATGCGCAGGTCGATGCTCGTCTGCAGGTCCTCTCCGGGCCGCGGCGCACGGATGCTCTCGACGTTCTGCACGATCCGCCCGCGCCCATCCTGGATCACGCGCTTGCGGCCATCGATGCCCGCCAGCGACTGGTCGTATTCGAGTTCAAGGCCTTCCTGGCCCGCCTCGTCGAGATTCGTGAAACCGAGAAGGTGACCGGTGACCTCGCTGTTCGGGTAATAGCGGCGGTATTCGCGCAGCAGGTACACGCCGGGAATGCCGAGTGCCTTGATCTTCGCGGCCTCGGCGGGATCCATGTGGCGCGCGACGTACAGGAACTGCCGGTCGAGATTGCTGGTGATGCGCTGCGCCAGCCATTGCCGGTCACGCTTAAGTGCGCGCGCAAGGCGCGAAATCTCGTCGGTCGCCTGCGCAAGTTCCGGCGGGTTGACCCAGATGGTATCGACCGGGGTGCTCACCGCGAGCGGCTCGCCGAAACGATCCACCACCGAGCCGCGGTAGGCAGGCATCTTCGCGATCCGCGCATAACGCATGTCGCCCTGCGCGGCCAGGAATTGCTGGTCGAGCACCTGCAACTGCAAGGCACGGCCGAGCAGAGCCAGTGCGAATGCCACAATCAGGCCCACCAGCAGCCGCGCGCGCAGGCGAAACTGCCCGGCATCCATTTCACCGCCGGCCTCGCACCACTTCATGGCGTCACGATCCGAACTTCGTTGGGCGTCGGCAGCTTCATCCGCAGCTTATCGTTGGCGACGCGCTCGACAAAACCGTGATTGGACCAGGCGCTCTGCTCGAGCTGCAGCTGGCTCCATTCGATGTTGAGCCTGTCGCGTTCGCTCGACAGTTGCTCCAGTTGAACGAACAGCGTGCGAGCCTCATGCCGCGCTCGCACGACTGCGACCGCGAATATGAGCACCGCAAGCCACAGCACAGGAAGTGCGATCAGTTGCCAGCGATGGCTCATGCGGCCAGCCTCTCGGCTGCGCGCAGCACTGCGCTGCGTGCGCGCGGATTGCGCCCGACTTCGTCGGCATCGGCGAAAACGGCGCGACCCACGAGCCTGAGCTTCGGCTCGGCGCCCGGTGGAAGCTGCGGCAGGCCGGCAAAAGCCGGATCCTCGCGCGAGGCGGCGCGCATGAAGCGCTTGACGATGCGATCCTCGAGTGAATGAAAACTGATGACGACCAGCCTGCCGCCCGCTGCAAGCGCGGCGACCGCCTGCGGCAATGCGCACTCGATCTCATCGAGTTCGCCATTCACGTGGATCCGCAAGGCCTGGAAACTTCGGGTGGCCGGATGCAGACCGGGCTGTCGGCGCGGCACGGCCGCGGCGATCACCGCGGCCAGGGCGCCGGTCGTCGTCAACGGCGCCTGCGCGCGCGCCGCGACGATGGCCCTCGCGATGCGCCGTGCATGGCGATCTTCGCCGTAGCGTGTGATCACCGTGGCGATCTCCCGCTCCGTCGCATGCGCGAGCCATTGAGCGACGGAATCACCGTGGCGCGGATCCATGCGCATGTCGAGCGGCCCATCGCGCAGGAAGCTGAAACCGCGCTGCGCGTCATCAAGCTGCGGCGAAGAGACGCCGAGGTCGAACAGGATGCCGTCCACCGAACCGTCCGGGACGAGCTGTGAAAGTTCGGAAAATCTTGCCTGCCTGAATCGCGCGCGCGGATCGGAGCCAAATTGACTGGCCGCCGCCACGCTGGCTTCCGGGTCTCGATCGATTGCAAGCAGGCTCCCCTTTTCCCCCAGCCGGCCGAGGATCTCGCCGGCGTGGCCACCACGACCGTAGGTCGCATCCACGTAGCGCCCGTCGGCGCGAATCGCGAGCGCATCGAGCGCGGCCTCCAGCAACACCGGTGCGTGTCGCCCGCCACCCGCGTCCGGCGCGCCGCTCACGGCGCACCGTTCACAACGAAAGTGATCCCAGTTCCGCCGGCAGCGAGACCGACGGTTCTTCGCCGTTCAGCCATTGATCACGACGCTCGTCCCAACGCAGCTCGTCCCACAATTCAAAGCGACTGCCCTGGCCGATCAGGATTGCGTTGCGATCGAGGTGCGCGAATTCGCGCAGCTTCGGCGGCAGCAGCACGCGTCCGTGTCCGTCGAGCTCGACATCCGTCGCGTGACCGACCATCAACCGCTGCAGCCGCCGCGCGTGTTCATTCAGCGTCGGCAGCCGCATCAGCTTGCGTTCGATTTCTTCCCAGTCGGGCAGCGGGTAAATCAGCAGGCACTGATCGCGATCGATCGTCACGACCAGCCGTGATGCGGCGCGTTGCTGCAGTTCTTCGCGATACCGGGTCGGTATGACCATCCGGCCTTTCGCGTCGAGGGTGACTTTGGTTGCGCCACGAAACACGGTTCTATAACGGGACGAAGTCCCATTTCCTCCCACTTTTTCCCACTTGCTGCCACTATAGGGAGACCAATGGGGTCGG
>JAOUGR010000355.1 GCA_029857655.1 Gammaproteobacteria bacterium
GGAGAAAAAACGTCACCTGACGGGCCCGTGCGCGCTTTCCAATTACCGATTCGTAGCACGCTTTTCGCAGCGATTCTGCTGGGCTGCGTTGCAGCCGCAGCACAGGCTGCAGCTGTCGATCCGGTGACCGCCGGACGACAGTTGTACCTCGAGGGATTGCGTCAGGGCGGTGAACCGGTCGTTGCGACCGTGCAAGGCGACGTGGAAGTAACTGGCGCCACGCTTGCCTGCGTCGGTTGCCACAAGCGCAGTGGGCTCGGCGCATCCGAAGGAGACGAACGGGCGCTGGCCGTGACGGGGCCTGCGCTGTTCGATGCGGCCACACCGCGAGGATCCAGCCTGGCCCGGCCCCGTGTGCCCTACACGGATGCGACGCTCGCACGTGCGATCAGGCAAGGCATTGCCTCCGATGGCCGTGTCCTCGACCCACTGATGCCGCGCTATCGGCTCGATGCCGGTGACATGCGCGCGCTGGTGGCCTTCCTGCACGGACTTGGCGCAGAGGCCACGCCCGGGGTCACTGAAACCGAACTCGAGCTCGCGACCATCGTCTCGGCCGAGGCGCCTCGTGGTGAACGCGAGGCCGTGACCACTGTGTTGCAGCGTTTTGTCGAGATCAAGAATGGCGGAACGCGCCAGGAGGCGAAGCGCGCCGCAGCTTCGCGGCGGCACCCTTACGGGGAAAAACACGTGCGTGCGTTCCGCAAGTGGAACTTCTCTGTATGGACGCTCGACGGGCCGGCCTCCGGATGGGATGCACAGCTGGAGGCGCGGTACCGCGAGCGGCCGCCGTTCGCGGTCGTCTCGGGGACTACCGGGCCGGATTGGCCGGTCGTGCACGAATTCTGCGAGCGACATGAGCTGCCCTGCATCCTGCCGGTCACGGACCTGCCGACAGAGGCCGGCGCGGGTCATTACACGGTCTATTTCTCGGCAGGAGTGCGACTCGATGCCCGCGTCACGGCGCGCAGCATCGCCGCAGGTTACGACGACCCGGACGCCAGGATCCTGATGCTCTACGTCGACGATGCGCGCGGTCGGGCCGCACAGCAGGCCTTTACTGCGGCCTGGCCTGAGGAAC
This sequence comes from Gammaproteobacteria bacterium, assembly GCA_029857655.1. Classification (GTDB taxonomy): domain Bacteria; phylum Pseudomonadota; class Gammaproteobacteria; order Steroidobacterales; family Steroidobacteraceae; genus SCUD01. Next base: position 1,082 of record JAOUGR010000355.1, read on the forward strand.
GGCACGCGAATCTCACTATCCGGCCCACGCAACCGGGCGTGACGCCTTCATTCAAGGACTGGAAGGACGTCATTCACCGTGAGCGGCCCGATGTACTCGTCGCGTGGCTGTTGCCCGCACAGCTGCAGGCCCTGACTTCGATTGCATCCAGCGCGGCGACCTTGCCCCGTCGTATCTACACGGCCGCCAGCTTTACCGACTGGCAGACCATTCACGCACTGCCAATGTTCGAGCAGCGGGTCCTGCACGTCTACCCTTATAGCCTCGCAACGCCAGGACTGGCGGCATTCCCGCGCGAACAGGCGTGGCTGATTTCCCAGGGCCTCACGAATCTCGAAAGAATCCCCGCGGCCGAAGCCTTGTTTGCCTGCCACACGATCGGCGAGGCAATGGCTGACATGGCCAACAATTACTCCCGCGAGTACCTGATCGAGACGCTGGAACACATGCTCGATGGAACCGGGATGACGACGATCTTTCCCGTCATGACGCTAGGCACGGGGCAGCGCTTTCTCGCGAAGGGCGCTAACGTCGTGCGGCTGGCGCCTGAATCGGGCCCGGTGCGCTACATCAAGGACGGCTGGATCCAGCCTTGAGCAGCAGGTCGCTGACCAGATCGAGCAGTTCCTTGCGCTCGAACGGCTTGGTCAGCACCGCGTCCGCACCCACTTTCTGCGCTGCAGCAAGGAAGGCCGTCGTCGTGATGGCACCAGGGGCATATCCAGCAGAACTGAAATTGCCACCGCCGGAAATCGCGATGATCGGCGCAGCGCCACCGACGATGCGCAGCGCCTTGATCAGGTCGACCCCGTTCTGTTCCGGCATGATCACGTCGGTGATCACCAGGTCCGTGACTTCTTTTTGATACGACTCGAGTCCGGCCGCGGCAGTGCCGACCACGCGAACCTCGTAGCCTGCCTTCAGGAGCATCTTGCCGATCGAGTCCCGGACATCCGGTTCGTCATCGATAACCAGTACGCGCGTCATGCCAAACTCCCTGGGTGCTGGGGTTACGTGGCCGTTGTGGCCTCCACATCCGGCGGCGCCTGCCTCAAAAATACACGAAACGTCGTGCCGATGCCGGGGGTGCTATCGACCAGCACCCCCCCACCCATGCTGTCGACCATGCCGTGGACCACGGAGAGCCCCAGGCCGGTACCCGCGCCAACCGGCTGGGTCGTAAAGAATGGCTCGAAGATCCGGGCCTTGGTCGACTCTTCCATGCCATGGCCCTGGTCGCTCACATAGACCTCGATGAAACCGCCAGACGGCAATCCAGCCGCGCGGATCGCAGCCTCGCCGGCGCATTGGATACCGATCCGGATCTGACCTGTCCGCCCTGCCATCGCCTGGCAGGCATTTGAGCACAGATTCGCAATGACCTGATGCAGCATTGTCGGGTCACCAATGACCCGCGGACAGGCCGGATCAAGGTCTCCGCGAATCTCAATGCCGCTGGCCGCCAGCCGTTGGTAAAGATGTATCTCATCGGTAATGATTTTCGAGAGCTCAACCGGTACGAATGCGTTGCCTTCCGGATACCGGCTGAAGGCAAGGATATCGTGGATGACGCGCCGCGCCCGCCGGGCTCCCTCGAGCACCCGGGTCAGGTCGGCTCGCGTCGCGTTCGCCTCACCCAGATCCTCGATCGCAAGCTCGGTATATAGCTGGATGGGCAACAGGATATTGTT
>JAOUGR010000063.1 GCA_029857655.1 Gammaproteobacteria bacterium
CTGCTACTCCACGCCCTCGAGCAGCAGCGTGAACATCATGAAACCCCATAACGCATACGCCATGCCCTTCAGGCAGGGCAGGTCGACTGGAACCTTGCGCAGCCTGCAGGACGCGACATAGATCACGATCAGCAACGCGGTGCCGGAGATGATTGCGGAAAACAGGAACACGAGCGGCATGAGGTCGGACGACCACCATTCGCGGGCCTTCAGAGACCCGAACACAAAGCCGATGTAGCCGTGCAGGCCATGTGCGGCCGGAATGCCGATGACCGCCAGCGTGAATATCCACTTGCGGTCGTAACTCATCGCCTTCTCGGACAGGTCGTAGGACCCGAGCGACAGCAACTGATAGAACCACCGCAGCGGCCCCTTGCCTTCTTGCGCCTGCTGCACGATGAATGAGCGGTACACGAACCAGGTTTCCAGTATCAGCAGGATGACGTAAAAGCCGGCCGCATAACCGAAGACGGCGAAGGCGGAGGTCCAATGCGGCGTAATCATCGAATTGAGCGCTCGCTCGGGATGGCCGAGGTGCAGCAGGAGCGGCATCGGCACGACGAGCATGCAGCACAACGAGACGAGCAGAGCAAGATGCGCGACCGGCTTGAACCGCTGTATCCCGAATACCTGGTACATGCTCGACACGGTGAACGCTCCGGCCACCAGCCCCGTCAGGTAGGGGTAGACGACGATGAGTACCGTCCACGGGATGATCGTTTCGTTGGGATAAACGTAGCCGACAAACGGCGCGGCGTGAACGAGCGTCTCCACTAGACGACTTCCTTGTCGATGCCGACGTAAAAGACGTTCGGGGCGTTGCCGGATTCCGGCCGGAGCACCTGCACGCGGTTGTTGCGGACGAACAGGCTGATCGGGCTCTGCTTGTCATTCATGTCGCCGAAGACGCGCGCACCGACCGGGCAGACCTCGACGCAGGCGGGCTGCAACCCCTTGGTGATGCGGTGATAGCACCACGTGCACTTGTCGGAAACTCCTTGTTCCTCGTTGAACAGGCGCGCGCCGTAGGGGCAGGCCTGCACGCAATAGCGGCAGCCGATGCAGTAGTCGTGGTCGATGAGCACGACGCCGTCCTCGGTACGGTAGGTAGCACCGACCGGGCACACCTGCACGCAGGCCGGATGCGTGCAGTGGTTGCACAGCTTGGGCACGAAGAAGGCCTTCTCGACCTTTGCATCCTTGTAGCGGTTGGCAAATCGATATTCGCCTTCCGATCCCGATGCTTCGATGTTCACCGGGTCGTGATGGCTGTCGACGCGCGCCCTCGTTTCGCCTTCCAGGTAGACGTACCGCTCGACCCAGGTTCGGAAGTGATGCGCGTCCCCGGCGACACCGTTCTCGCGCTTGCAGGCCTCGACGCAACGCAGACAGCCGATGCACTTGGTGGCATCGACGCCGAAAGCCCACTGGTGTTTGGTCCAGTCGTAATCCGGGGTAGGGAATGATTCGGTCGCGGCCGGTGACTCGCTCTTTGCGGAAGATTCCTGCGCAACACCCAGGGCCCCGAGGCCTGCAACGGCGCCGGTGTAGGTCGCGGCCAATCCAAGCTGGCTGAGGAACGCGCGGCGCGCGTCAGATGGGGGCTTAGTCGTGTCGCTCATGAGCCTTCCTTCATCGGGTTGCGGGGCCGCAGTTCTGCCCTGCGTAGTAGGCGGCGAGGTTCGAAATGTCTGCGTCGCTCAGGCTGCGGGCGACGCCTGCCATCATCGGGTCCTTGCGCAGGCCGGCCCTGAAGGCCTTGAGCGCATTCACCAGGTAGGCGGGCTTTTGTCCGGCAATACTCGGCCAGGCAGGATTGCCCGCAATGCCCGTCTCGCCGTGGCAGGCCGTGCAGTTGTTCGCCAGTGCTTTGCCGGCGGCGGCGTCGCCGATGCCGGTGTTGCCCGGCGCCGCCTTGCAACTCAGGCCACCGTAATAGGCTGCAAAATCCTGCACATCAGCATCGCTCAGCGATTGCGCGATGGGCGTCATCATCACGTCCTTCTGCGCGCCGGACTTGTACGCCCCGAGTATCCGGGCGAGGTAAGCGGCATGCTGCCCGGCCAGGTTTGGCCAGGTGTCGTTCGGGCTGATGCCATTGGTGCCATGACAACTGCTGCAGGCAGCCGCGCGTTTCGCGCCTGCCGCGGCATCACCGGCAACCATCACCGCTGCGCTCACGATCTTGGGTGAGTGGGGATTGTGGCAAACGATGCATTGCTGGCCCGATGAGTGCTGGGCCACCTCGACTTGTGGCTGGGTGCCCGGCCGTCCCGGCATGGCCTCGTGGCACAAGCTGCACAGCTTTGCCGTGTCAGTGGGAATCGGCAGCTTGCCGTTCAGGGGATGCCCCAGGGCCGCGCCATGGCATACCTCGCAGCTCACCGACTTGTGGCTGTTGGCGGACCACTGTGCGTGACGCTCCGCGTGACAACCCTGGCAATAGCCTGGTGTCTGAAAAACGGGCTCCTGGGAGGCTAGTTCAGGAACCGAGTCGGCGCGATACGGGCCGTACTTGTAGAACGACTCGCTGGTAAAGAAGATCTTCGCGGCGTACCCGAGCACCGCAGCGGCGGCCATGAGCAACAAGAGACGAACGATATGCTTGGGCATTGACTTCCGCCTTGCAGAGAGCGCTCCGGCGCACCTCCATTGACATTTGCACGCGGTCTAGTTGTTCTTCGCGCCTTCCTGCACCCAGACGCGAAGTGTTTCGATCTCGCGGTCACTGAGCTTCTCGCGTCCGTGCGGCATGTGGATCGACGGGTTCGCGCGTCCCTCGACAAGCATGTTCAAGGTGCTGGTCAGCGGATCGCCGGGAATCACCAATGCCCCGTACTTGCCACCCTTCATCAGGGTTTCGTAGCTGCTCACGTCGAAGCTGCTTGCGATGTAGCCGGGCGCACCCGGAACGTGACATTCCATGCAGCGCTGCTTGAGTATCGGCTGTACGTCAGCGCTGAAACTAACATTCCTCGGCGCGCACGCGAGCAGCATGGCCCCGCAGACGATGATCGCCCCGCAGTAACCGACGTGCCTGATCATTGGCGAACCTCCGGTGGGGTGCCCGCCCGGGCAGTTACTGCATCTGGCCGATGATGTACTCGACCGCAGCGTGGACATCCGCTTCCGACGCTGCGCCACCCTTGGGCGGCATCGGCGCTTTGCCTTTCATGACGGACGCCGTCAGGTCTGCAGCGCCCCGCTTGACGAGCGGGGCCCAGGCCGCCTTGTCGCCGGTCTTCGGCGCCAAGACTGCGTGGCAACCCGCGCAGGTCTTGTCCCATACCGCCTTGCCGTCGGCAGCGGCGGCTGAACCGGCTGCCAACAATGCAATTGTCGCCCCGAGAACAACGAATATCACCCGATTCATTTCGCTCTCCTTATTCACAAATCATCTGTTCCTGGGGTGAACATGAAAACCCACGTTCGGAAAAACCGCGTGCACGCCCTTATGACATGCCTTTGGTGTCTAAGTTACCATCCCGGGATATTTCCGAGTTGACCTGTATCAAGTGGGGCGGTTGAGGGCGGCGTAATTCCGGCTAATTTGTCCATCTTGCCGCCAAGGCATTGGATAGTATGTCAAGGCTGCCCGATGAACCGTTCGAGGTGGGATCTATGACACGAGGCATGAGGGCTGCTCCAGGTCCGTTCCTGATCATTGTCGCCGGAATCATCAGTGCAGGGTCGTCCCCTGCAGGCATGGCCGCGACCGAGACGGTGCAACCTGGCGCAACCGACGATTTCCGTGCCGCGTACGCGACTCCGCAGGATGTAGCCGAGGGCAAGCGTTTGGCGGACGCGTCGTGTGCCCGCTGCCACGGCCAGATCGGTATCAGCACGGCAAAGGGCGTGCCGCATCTCGCCGGCCAGCGCGCGGTGTACCTGCACATCGAGCTGCAGGCTTACAAGTCCGGAACTCGGGGCAAGAACATGATGGCCGACGCCGCCAAGTTCCTGTCCGACGATGCGCTGGTCAAGGTGGCAGCCTACTATGCCAGCCTCGACCCCGCCCCACCCGTGCCGGCGGCCACGACCAGGCCCGCCGCTGCGGCGACTAATCCGGTCAGCGCCGGAAAAGCGGCATCGGCCAGTTGTGCAGGCTGTCACGGTGAGACCGGGATCAGCAAGATTCCAGGCATGCCGAGCCTGGTTGGACTTGATCCCAAGTACCTGGTCGCGGCCTTGAAGGGCTACAAGAACGGCCAGCGCAAGCACGGCATGATGCAGGCATTTGTGGCGGGACTCGGCGAGACAGACGTGAATAACATCTCGCTTTTCTACGCCGCGCAGAAAGCAGCAAAGGCGCAGACTCCCGCGCCCGGAAACCTGGCAGCCGGCAAGACCGCCGCTGCTGCGTGCGCCGCGTGCCATGGTGAGGCCGGTGTCGGCACGGGCACTGCACCGGGTCTCGCTGGCCAGGATGCGCAGTACCTCGTGGCGGCGATGGCTGCATACAAGGATGGATCGCGCGCCGACCCAATCATGAAGGGTCCGGCAGCATCCACCAGCGACGCCGTCGCCAAGGACCTGGCCGCTTATTACGCAAGCCTGGAGCCGCAACAGCCAAGAATAAGCAAGACTCTCACTACCGCCGACTGGGCGCAACGATGCGACCGTTGCCATGGCATCAATGGCAACAGCACCGACCCGCGACTACCGGCTCTCGCCGCGCAGCGCCTGGATTACCTGGAAATGGTCCTGGATGCCTATCGAACAGGCGCACGCAAGAGCCCGGCGATGGCTGCCATGTCGACCGTGCTGACGGAGGCAAGTGTCAAGGATATCGCGGCCTACTATTCGCGCCAGAAGGCGCGGGCTGTCGTTTACGTCGTGCTGCCTGCAGGAAAGTAGACCGAGCGCGCCTGACTGAACCGGCCCGCAAAAACGAAGGGAACCGACGATGACTGAAGCTCCGCTGCACCGGCAATATCGCCACTATTCCGAGCTGCCTTACAGCCTGCGTGCGCTGTACACGGCGGTGCTCGTCATGTTGAGCCTGGGTTACCTGTTTGCGCTTCTCTACCTGTTCCATACCTACTCCGGGCGTGACGGTGATCCGAGCGGCATGTCATACGAGGATCTCGTCATTGCCTACACCGGCAGCGGCGATGCCTCGCGTCTCGAGTCGGCTCTGCGCGGGCCAATGTCCACGATGTTGCCGGCTGACGAACTCAACAAAATCGTTGAATGGGTGCAAGAAGGCTCGGATCGATCTGGGTACGAGACGCTGATAAGGCCGGTCATGGATGAGCGCTGCATGACTTGCCACGATGGCAGCAATCCGCACCTGGCAAACCTTTCCGGTTACGACAACCTGATGAAGGTAACCGAACAGGACACGGGCACCGACATCTTTACTCTGGTACGCGTGTCGCACATCCACCTGTTCGGTCTCAGCTTTATCTTCTTCATCCTGGGCTTCATCTTCAGCCATGCCTATGTGCGGCCGGTATGGTTCAAGTGCGTCGTCGTTGTGATGCCCTTCATTGCCCTCGCGATGGATGTGAGTTCCTGGTATTTCACCAAGCTGTTTCATCCGTTCGCATGGGTCGTGATGTTAGCGGGAGCGATGATGGGACTGTCATTCGCCTTCATGTGGGTCGTGTCCATGTATCAGATGTGGGTGTCTCCGAAACCCGCCAAGGTCGCCCAGAGAGAGAGCATCGATCAGCGCGGCGTCGGCTGAACTGGACCAGGAATCGTCTCGCTTCCGTATGGATTCACGCCCACCAAGGACAACCGGGCACTGACAGTTGCGAGGGCGGCCATGGGGCCGCCCTGGCGGCGATATGGCAGGTCTGATCCGGGCCCGGGACCGGGTCTCAAGCCTCAAGGGGATTGCGATGGCGGCTGTCTACTACACCATCACCGGGATCGTGCTCTATCTGCTGGCGGACTGGATCCTCCGCTCGGCCGAGGCCCGCGCCGGGCGCATATTCGGGCACCGCACGCTGATCTTCTTCGCCCTGCTGCTGTCCATGGCGCTAGTGACATTTGCCGTAATCCGCAGCCTGGTGCCGCCTGAAATCGCGAATTGACCTAGGTCAAGGTAGCCTGGCCCCCTGTTTGCCACCCTCCCGGCACGCGGGCAGGGTATCCTGCCGGCAAGGGGGGGGTCTATGTCCGACAAGGAGCCAGCAGCCGGTGAGGAGCCGGTACGCATCCCGTTTATGCAACGGGTCCTCGACAACCACTTCCTGCTGCTGTTTTTGGGCGTTGTCGTGCCCACGGTGCTCTACATCATCTGGGGCATCCTCGAGCTCGTCCAGATTCCGGTTGCGCCCTAACGATCCTGGAGGCATGCCATGGCCATCAGCCCTCCGAGCGACAAGATCTGGTGGAACAACCCTGTTCACCGTGTCGAACTGATCTGGATCGCAGTCGCCTTCGCCTGGGGCCTCGTCATGTTCTTCATGATGATCTACTGGCATGCGACCGGGTCGCAGAATCTTGCGACCGAGAGCTACCGGACGACACCCAATGCGTACTACGCGAAGGTTGAACGCAATGTCGCCGACTGGCAGGTGCGCGAGCTGAACGGCATCCCGGTCATCAAGCCGCCCATCGGCGCAGACATTTACCTGCTCGGCCGCATGTGGCTCTGGTATCCGGTGATAGAACTCGAACGCGGGCAGAGCTACCGGCTGCACCTGTCATCGCTCGACCTGCAGCACGGCTTCTCGCTGCAGCCGATCAATATCAATGTGCAGGTGCATCCGGGTTATGAGCACGTGTTGACGGTCACGCCGGACAAATCCGGCGAGTACACCGTCGTCTGCAACGAGTTCTGCGGATTGGGCCACCACATGATGCTGGGCAAGATCTTCGTCGTGGATCGGTGACGGAGGAAAGCATGAGCAAGACCCTGTTCCGTACCTGCCCGACGACCGGTCTCAAGATCGACCTGAGCGCACAGGCGCTGATCAAGGCCAACGCGGTTGCGGCCGTCGTTTTCCTGGCCATCGGCGGTCTGTTCGGTCTTTCGGTTGCGCTGACGCGCTGGCCGGCGGTGCACCTGCTTCCGGCGGACTGGTTCTATCTGGCCCTGACCGCGCACGGCCTGGACGTGCTGCTGCTGTGGATCATCTTCTTCGAGATCGCGGTGCTCTATTTCGCCTCCGCGATACTGCTTAACTCACGCATCGCTGCACCACGCTGGGCCTGGGCCGCATTCGCGTTGATGCTGACCGGCGGCCTGGTCACAAATGTGGCGGTCCTGCAGGGGCAGTCGACCGTGATGTTCACCTCTTATCCGCCGATGATGGCGGCGCAGCATTTTTACCTCGGCCTGATCCTGTTTGCCGTCGGCGCATTGATCGCCTGTGGCGTATTTTTCGGCACGCTGGTGATCGCCCGCGACGAGAAGACCTACCAGGGCTCGATTCCCCTGGTCACATTTGGCGCGCTGACGGCGGCCATCATCGCCGTATTCACGCTGGCCTCCGGCGCAATCATCCTGATCCCGACCTGGCTGTGGTCCATGGGGCTGGTCAGCAACATCGACCCGCTGATGTACAAGCTGGTCTGGTGGGCGATGGGACACTCGTCGCAGCAGATCAATGTGTCCGCGCATGTCGCGATCTGGTATGCGATAGCGGCGATGCTGTTCGGCGCCAAGCCGCTGTCTGAAAAGGTCAGTCGCGGCGCCTTCCTGCTGTACATCCTGTTCCTGCAGCTCGCGAGCGCCCATCACCTGTTGGTCGAGCCCGGCCTGAGTTCGGAATGGAAGGTATTCAACACCAGCTACGCGATGTACCTGGCGGTGCTCGGCAGCATGATCCACGGCCTCAGCGTGCCGGGCGCCATGGAGGCGGCACAGCGTGCTCGCGGATTCAATAAAGGCATCTTCGAGTGGCTCCGGAAGGCGCCCTGGGGCAATCCGGCGTTTTCCGGCATGTTCCTGTCGCTCGTAATGTTCGGATTCCTCGGTGGCATCTCGGGCGTCGTCATGGGTACGGAACAGATCAACATCATCATTCACAACACGCTCTACGTGCCCGGGCACTTCCACGGCACGGTTGTCGCCGGCACGACGCTGACATTCATGGCCATGACCTATCTGCTGATTCCGCTGATCTTCCAGCGGCAGGTGGCGTTCCCGAAACTCGCAAGATGGCAGCCTTATGTCTTCGGGCTGGGCGTCGCTGGCATTTCGCTGTTCATGATGGGCGCCGGAACACTGGGCGTTTCACGCCGGCACTGGGATATCACCTTCGCGACGGCGCCGTTTGATTTCAACTATCCGCCGACCGCGTTCCTGATGATGGCGCTGAATGGCATGTCGGCGATTGCCGCCTCGATTGGTGGCCTGATGTTCATCGTGATCGTCGTGGCCTCGGTATTCTTCGGCAAGCCCGTGCGCGACAAGATCATCCTGGCTGCGCCTTCCGGCCAGCCGATCTCGGGCGCGGTTGCCACTTATGGCAGCGCGGGGACGTTGCGCATCCCGGGTACGCTGGTACTGGTCGGCATATTCTTCGTTGCCTTTGTGCTGTACTACTTCGTCAACTGGAAGTACCTCTCCGAAATCTGGCCGATGCGATAAAATGCGCCGTGAAGAACGGGGCCATGATCGTCGCGGCGATGCTGCTCGCAGCGGGGGCGAGCGCGTCGGCGCCGGATCCCGTAGCTCCGGCATTTGACACAAAGATCGCGCTGCAGGCGAGCCAGGCCGCGATCGGGCGCAGGCTTCCCGACATTACATTCACGAACCAGGGCGGGAAGCTTCGCAAGCTGAAGGAGTTTCGCGGCCGCCCGTTGGTGATCAGCCCCGTTTACACGAGCTGCTTCGGCGTGTGCCCGACGACCACGACCTACCTGAGGCAGGTTGCTGAAATGGGCCGCGCGCTGCTCGGGCCCGGATCGTTCAGTGTGCTGACGATCGGCTTTGATACCGCCAATGACACGCCCGGGCGCATGCGTGAATTCGCGGCCGCGCGTGGGGTATTCTCGCCCGACTGGGAATTCGGTTCCGCGGATGAGGTGGCGGCCCGGACACTGCTGGCGGGGGTCGGCTTCACGTATGCGCCGACGCCGCGCGGATTCGATCACATGATCCAGGCGACGATCGTTGATGCAGATGGAGTCGTGTACCGCCAGGTGTACGGGCAGGAATTCGAGCCGCGACAGCTGATCGACCCGCTGAAGCGGCTCGCGCTCGGGCAACTGGCGCGCGAGGATACACTGGAGGCCATGATCGACGGCGTGCGCCTGTTCTGCACCGTATTTGACCCAAAGAGCGGGCGCTACAAGTTCGACTGGTCGATCGTGCTCAGCTTCATGATCGGTGTGCTGTGCTTTACGGGCGTCGCCGTGTTCCTCTGGCGCAGCTGGCGCCAGAAATCGTGATGACGACCCCGCGGCAGTGGCTGCGCGCAGCTTTTGGCGCGCTCGAGTCACTATGCTCCCGGGCGTTCACGCCGGCGTGGAATCCCCTGTTGCAGCTCGGGGCGATCGGCTGGTTCTTCTTCTGGGTGGTCGCGGTCAGCGGCATCTACCTGTATGTGTTCTTCGATACGGGCATCACCCGCGCCTATGAAACG
>JAOUGR010000064.1 GCA_029857655.1 Gammaproteobacteria bacterium
TGCCTTGATCGGCCGGCAGCCGAGATCGGCGGCGGACTCCAGCAATGTCAGGTCCAGCTTTTCGATCGCCGTGTAAAGCGGCAGCACCATGAATGGCAGATAGGAATAGACGATGCCGAGATAGACCGCGAAGTCGGTCTGCAGCATCACGATTGGCTCGTCCATGCCCAACCACATCAGGACCTTGTTGATGACGCCGTCGGTCCGAAGCAGGCCGATCCACGCGTAAACACGCAACAGGAACGAGGTCCAGAACGGCAGCATCACGAGGAGCAGCAGCAGGTTGCGCCAGGAGGGCTTCGAGCGAGCGATGCCGTAGGCCATCGGGTAGCCGATCAACAGGCACAGGATCGTCGAAATTCCCGCGGTCAGGATCGAGTTCGCATAGGCATTGCGGTAGAGAGCGTCTTCCCAGAGAAACGCGTAATTGCCCAGGTTGACCTTGAGTTCCATGACCTGCGCGGAGGCCCAGGTGATGAGCGGGTCGTAGGGCGGCATGCCGAGGCGAATGTCGGATACCGAGATCTTCAATACGATCAAGAACGGCACCATGAAGAACAGCAGCAGCCACAGGTAGGGCACGCCGGTCACGGCCGTGCGCCCGGTCATGCCCCAGCCCCTGAGCCGGCTGCTGGCCCAGCGATACGGCCCCAGGGAACGGATCCACGCCATCAGTTCCGCCAGCACGAACGGGGAACTGTCGTTGACCGACGTGCGGCGGCGGCTCACTGCGTGACCACCACCGGACTCGAGGAATCCCAGAACAGCCAGACCGCCTCGTCCCAGGTAATGGGGCTGCCGCCGGACTGCCGCACGATGTTTGGTTTCGTCACCCTGACGTCGCGACCGCCCGGGAGGCGCACGAGATAAATCGACTGATCCCCGAGATAGGCGATTTCCGCAACGACGCCTTCAACGCGGTTGTCGCCGACGCCCTGGGGCGGGTCGCGCGAAATCTGGATCTTCTCCGGGCGCAGTGCCACCCAGACGGTCGCATTGGGTGCGGCGCTCACGCCATGGCTGACGTGGAACACGCCGCCCAGATCTGCCGATTTCACCCGCACGTAATCGGGCTCGTCCTCTATCAGGCGCCCCTCGAACATGTTTACCGAGCCGATGAAGTCGGCTACGAAACGCGTAACGGGATATTCGTATATTTCGGCGGGTGTACCGACCTGGACGATATCACCGTGATTCATGACGCCGATTCGTGAAGCCAGCGTCATCGCCTCTTCCTGGTCGTGCGTGACGACCACAAAGGTGACACCGAGTGTTTCCTGGATGTTGATCAGTTCGAATTGCGTATGCTGGCGCAGCTTCTTGTCGAGCGCAGCCAATGGCTCATCGAGCAACAGGAGCTTCGGGCGCTTGACCAGTGAGCGAGCGAGCGCGACTCGCTGGCGCTGGCCGCCCGAGAGCTGATGCGGCGCACGAGTTGCAAATTGTTCCATGCGCACAAGCTTCAGGATCTCGTCGACACGCGAGTCGATCTCGCTCTTTGGCAGCTTGTCCTGGTGCAGTCCGAATGCGACGTTCTTCCTGACCGTCATGTGCGGAAACAGCGCGTAGGACTGGAACATCATGTTGACCGGCCGCTCATAGGGCGGCAGCGAAGTCATGTCCACGCCGTCGATCGAGATCGTGCCCGCGGTCGGCGTTTCGAAGCCCGCCATCATGCGCAGCAACGTGGACTTGCCGCAGCCCGAACCACCCAGCAGGCAAAAAATCTCGCCGCGATAAATATCGAGCGTGACGTCGTCCACCGCGACGAACTCGCCGAATTTCTTCGTGAGCTTGTCGATCCGGACGTAGGGCGTGGCGCCCGGGTCCTTCCAAGGTTCGTTGCGTTCCTCAGGGCGCGGGTTGGCCATGCGCATCATCCCCCTGGATACAGCCCCGGCGAACTGTGTTCGCCGGGGCTATCGCTCAATGCGCGCTTATTGTCCGGTGCGGACCCGGGTCCAGGCGCGGTTCAGGTCGCGGCTGAATTCCTGCGATTCCGCCAGGTGCGAGTGCAGTTTCTTCATGACCTCTTCGGTCGGATAGACGGAAGAATCATTCTTGACGGCATCGTCGACCATGGGCAGCGAGGCAGAATTGCCGTTCGCGTAGGCAACGTAGTTACTGATGCCTGCCGCGACTTGCGGTTCCATGATGAAGTTCAGGAATGCATGCGCATTATTCGGATGCGGCGCGTCGGCCGGGATCGCCAGCATGTCGAACCACATGATCGCGCCTTCCTTCGGGATCGTGTATGCAACATTGACCGGTGTCTCGGCTTCCGCACCGCGGGCTTGCGCCTGCAGGATGTCTCCACTCCAACCCAGTGTCACGCAAATCTCACCGGTCGCCAGGTCGTTGATGTACTGCGAGGAATGGAAATAGCGCACGTACGGACGTACCTTCAGCAGGAGCTCTTCGGCAGCCGCCAGGTCTTCCGCCTTCTCGCTGTTCGGATCACGGCCCAGGTAGATCAACGCAGAATCCATCACCTCACTCGGCGCATCGAGCATCGAGATGCCGCACTTTGCCAGCTTCGCCGCGATGGCCGGATCGAACACTGCGCTCCAGCTGTCGAGCGTATCGGTGCCGAGCGCCTTCTTGACCATGTCCGGGTTGTAGCCGATACCGGTCGTGCCCCAAAGGTAATTGATGGCGTACTGGTTGCCGGGATCATGCGCCGCGACGCGCTGCATGACCTCCGGGTCCATGTTGACCAGGTTCGGCAGCTTCGACTTGTCCAGCTTCAGGAAGACGCCGGCCTTGATCTGGCGCTCGAGGAAATTCGCCGACGGCACGACCACGTCGTAGCCGGTGCGACCCGCCAGCAGCTTGGTCTCCAGCACTTCGTTCGAGTCAAACACGTCGTACGTAACCTTGATGCCGGTCTTGGCCTCGAAGTCCGCAATCGTGGTCTCACCGATGTAATCGGACCAGTTGTAGACAAACAAAACCTTTTCTTCGGGTCTTGCCGCTTCGGCGGCCTCATCTTTCTTGCCTCCGCAGGCGGCCAGCATTGCAACGGCCACGACGAGCAGCCCGAGACGAATTTCACTGCGCATGATTTCCTCCATTGCCGGGCGTCGCCCGGACCCCTTTCCTCATTATCGTCCGGACTCAGGTATCCGGTACTTGTACGCCTAATATATCAGCGGTCGGCCGGACTGCGCGCCCCAAGCGTCGACCTTAAGCGTCACCGATGTCCGCAGCCGTCAGATCCAGGCATCGGCGTGCTTTTTCGACCAGCTCGTCCACCTGGGCCTTCTCAATGACCAGGGGCGGGGCAATGATCATGGTGTCCCGCACGGCCCGCATCACGAGGCCATTGGCAAAGCAATGATCCCGGCAGATCAGCCCGGTGTCTCCCCTGTTACGAAACAAGGTCTTGCTGCCCTTATGTGCGACGAGTTCCAGCGCCCCGATCAGCCCGACGCCCCGGACTTCGCCCACCAGCGGATGATCGGCAAGCTCCCGCCAGCGCTTCTGCAGGTAGGGACCGATGTCCTCATGCACCCGCTCGACCAGACGCTCGCGCCGCATGATCGCGAGATTCTCGATTGCGACCGCGCAGGCGACCGGATGCCCCGACCAGGTGAATCCGTGGTTGAATTCGCCGCCCTTTTCGATCAATACGTCCGCGACGCGGTCGGAGACCATCGCGCCGCCGAGCGGCTGGTAGCCTGACGTCAGGCCCTTGGCGATGGTCATGAAGTCTGGCTCGAAGCCGAAGTGCTCGCAGCCGAACCAGCACCCGGTGCGGCCGAATCCGCAGATCACCTCGTCGGCGATCAGGAGAATTCCGTACTCGCGGCAGATCCGCTGGATCTCCGGCCAGTAGGTATCGGGCGGAATGATCACGCCACCGGCGCCCTGGATCGGCTCGCCGATGAAGGCGGCAACTCGCTCAGGGCCGAGTTCCTCGATCTTCTCCCTGAGGCGGCGTGCGGCCCGCAGGCCGTACTCGTCCGGGGTCAAGTCGATGCCGTTCTCGTACCAGTAGGGCTGCTCGATGTGGACGACATCCGGGATCGGCAGCCCGCCCTGGGCGTGCATCGCCGCCATGCCGCCGAGACTGGCGCCCGCCATTGTGCTGCCGTGATAGGCGTTGATGCGGCTGATGATGACGCTGCGCTTCGGCTGACCCATCAGGTCCCAGTAGCGGCGGGTCATGCGTACGATCGTGTCATTCGCCTCGGAACCGGAGTTCG
Source organism: Gammaproteobacteria bacterium (assembly GCA_029857655.1). GTDB lineage: Bacteria > Pseudomonadota > Gammaproteobacteria > Steroidobacterales > Steroidobacteraceae > SCUD01. The sequence goes on from JAOUGR010000064.1 coordinate 4,209, forward strand.
TATAGAACACGCGCTTGAATTGCGGTGGTGTCAGCTCGGCAAGCAGCCGCGAAAGTTCGATAGCCGGCGGATGGGCGCTCTTGAAGAAGCTGTTGTAGAAGGGCAGCTCGCGCATCTGGCGCGCCGCGACATCGGCAAGCTCATTGCGTCCATAGCCGATATTGACGCACCAGAGTCCGGACATGCCGTCCAGGATCTGGCGGCCCTCGGAATCGTAGAGATAGACACCCTCGGCACGCGTGATGATCCGCGAGCCTTCAGCAGCCAGCGCCCGGAAATCGGTGAATGGATGCAGGTAATGCCGTGCATCGAGTTCCTGCCAGTCGCGGGTTGCCCGTTCCGATTGCTTGATGCGTGGCTTCGCGCTCATGTGGTTTCGCCTGTCAGACGTTCAGCAGCAGGTGCTCACGTTCCCACGAACTGATTACTCGCGAGAATGTTTCGTATTCATTTTCCTTGACCGCGCCGTAGGCCGCGACGAATCGCTCGCCGAACACCTCGACCAGCGGCTTGCATCCCCGCAGCATCGCGAGCGCATCCGAAAGCGTCATGGGCAGCGAAAATGGCAATTCATAGGCCGAGCCCGTGATCGGCTCGGTCGGCTTCAGGCCCTCGATCATGCCCAGATAGCCGCAGGCCAGCGAGGCCGCGATCGCGAGGTATGGGTTGGCGTCGGCACCGCCCAGGCGGTTCTCGATGCGGCGCGCCTGGGGTTCGGAAAACGGCACGCGCAGGCCAGCGGTGCGATTGTCGAGGCCCCACTGCACATTGATCGGCGCCATGTTGTAGCGCGTGATGCGACGGTAGCTATTGACGTTCGGCGCGAACAGCGACATCGACGCCGGCAGGTATTTCTGCAACCCGGCGATATACGCCTCGAACAGCGGTGACGCCTTGCCTTCGTCATCGCTGAAGATATTGGCACCGGTCTTGCTGTCCACGATGCTCTGGTGGATGTGCATCGCGCTGCCGGGCTCGGTGGCCAGCGGCTTTGCCATGAATGTCGCATACATCTTGTGGCGCAATGCGGCCTCGCGCGCCGTGCGCTTGAACAGGAATGCCTGGTCGGCGAGATCCATCGCGTCGCCGTGGATCAGGTTGATTTCCATCTGCGCCGCGCCCGCCTCGTGGATCAGCGTGTCGATGTCGAGGTTCTGCGCTTCGCAGAACGCGTAGATGTCGTCGAACAAGGGATCGAATTCGTTGACCGCAGCGATGCTGTAGGCCTGGCGGCCGACTTCCGGCCTGCCAGAGCGGCCGACGGGAGGCTTCAGCGGATAATCCGCGTCGATATTCGGCTCGACCAGATAAAATTCCAGTTCCGGCGCGACCACCGGCTGCCATCCGCGTGCAGCGTAGAGATCGAGCACGCGGCGCAGGACGTAGCGTGGCGACATGGGCACCGGGCGCCCGTCGTCATAGAAGCAGTCGTGGATGACTTGCGCAGTGGGCTCCGCGGCCCAGGGCACGACCCGGATTGTCTTCGGATCGCCGATCAGGTCGATATCGATTTCCGACGGGTGAATCGCGCTGTCATCATCCGGATATTCACCCGTGACGGTCTGCAGGAAAATGGATTCCGGCAGGCGCATACCCTCGTCTTCCGCGTATTTCTCGGCCGGCATGATCTTGCCGCGTGCAACGCCGGCCATGTCGGGAATGATCGCCTCGACCTCGGTGATCGAGTGGTCGCGCAGGAATTGCTGGATTTCGCTCATGTGGCTCGCCTGGCAGCGCGTGCGCGTCCGGCCTCGCCAAAGGCCGCGAACAGCGCGCGGGAAAACGGATTGTCCATGACCTTCCACTCCGGATGCCATTGCACGGCAAGCGCAAAAGCCGGTGCACCGTCGATGCGAAACGCCTCTATCACGCCATCCTCCGCTACCGCTTCCGTGAGCAGACCGGCGCCGAGACGCCCGACGCCCTGGGAATGTACGGAATTGACCTTGATGCGGCGCTGGCCCGCCAGACCATGCAGCAATCCGCCGTCAGTCAGCTCGATGTCGTGAGCCGGAGCGTACTGCGCATCGAGCGGTTGCGTCGGGTCTTCTCGATGATCGAGCTTTCCGGGCTGCTCCTGCAGTTTTTGCACCAGCGAACCGCCAAATGCCACATTCATTTCCTGGAAGCCCCGGCAGATGCCGAATACCGGCAGGCCTGCCTTCACGGCTCTCGTGATCATCGGCAGGGTTGTCGCATCCCGCTCGGGATCATGCAGCGTGTCGGGCGTCGCGGGCTCACCCTGGTAGCGCAGCGGCTCGACATTCGAGGCACTGCCCGTGAACAGGATGCCGTCGAAGGAGTCCAGCCAGTCCTGCAGGTGCTGCTCGCCCAGCGCCGGCACGAGCACGGGCACCGCGTCGGCCGCCTGGGCCACGGCGTTGATGTACTTCTCGCCGACGCAGTGGAACCAGTGGTGGCCCAAAAAGCGGCGATCGGCCGGGATACCGATGACAGGCTTGCGCATTGACGTCTGTTAATTATTTTAAACGGACTCCCAGTATGGGGGCCCATTCAACAGGCCTATTGTCTCACAACAGGGGGGGTCCGCGCCCGGGCGCCGGAAGTGGGAAAACAGGCTGTGAATGCCTGCTTTTGGCCAATCGGGCCAGTATTTTGCGATGCATAATCCTTGCCCGGCCTTATGACCGCTGGGTATCCTGAGGGGTGGCCCTCCCAGGCCCACGCCACAAGATCTTAAACGTTCGGTGATGCCATGGCCCTGCTCCGGGACGACTATTCAAATGCCCAGGCTTTCCTGGCCACACGCCCCGCGGTGAAGGTCGTGGACCTGCTGCTAGCGGATCTCTGCGGCATCCTGCGTGGCAAGCGCCTGGACATTGCGGATCTCGCCACAGTCTATGAAAAAGGCATGTATCTGCCCGGCTCGATGTTCGCGCTCGACGTCATGGGCGGGACTATCCAGGCGACCGGTCTCGGATTCGACGAAGGCGACGCGGACCGCGCTTGCGTTCCGGTGCCCGGCAGCCTGTTTGCCTCGCCGTGGATGGGACCCGGCGTCGCCCAGCTGCAGGTCCAGATGCTCGATCACGATGGCCAGCCGTTTTTCGGCGATCCGCGCCACGTGCTGGACACTGTGCTTGCGCGCTACGACCGGCGCGGCTGGCAGCCGGTCGTCGCAATCGAACTCGAATTCTATTTCGTCGACCCGGAGCGCACGCCTGCCGGACACGCCCAGCCGCCACCGTCGCGACTGACCGGGCGTCGCGAGCACCGCACGCAGATCAATTCAATGGCGGATCTCAACTCGGTCTCCGACATCCTGTCCGAGATCGCAGCGACCTGCGCCGAGCAGAATGTCCCGACCGGCACCGCACTCGCCGAATACGGACCGAGCCAGTGGGAAGTCAATCTTCGGCATGTCTCCGATGCACGCCTCGCCTGCGACCAGGCGATCCGGTTCAAGCGCATCGTCAAGGGCGTGGCGCTGCGCCATGGCCTCGAAGCGACCTTCATGGCCAAGCCCTATGAAGACATGGCCGGCAGTGGCATGCACATGCATGTGAGCGTGGAGGACGAATCGGGGCAGAACGTATTCGCATCCGTTGATGAACTCGGCAACGATCTCCTGAAACAGGCCGCGGCCGGGCTGATCGCGACCATGGCTGACGGCATGGCGATATTTGCGCCCAATGCGAATTCCTACCGTCGCCTGCGGCCCGAGGCATACGTGCCGACGCATGCCAGCTGGGGCTACAACAATCGAGGCGTCGCGGTGCGTGTGCCGGTCTCCGGTCCTGAAGACCGTCGCCTCGAACACAGGGTGGCTGGTGCGGATGCCAATCCCTATCTGTTGAGCGCTGCCGTGCTGGCCGGAATGCTGCACGGCATCGAGAAGAAACTGGCCGCGCCCGCGGCTCTGACCGGCAATGCCTACACGCAGCGCTCCACGGCGCCGCGGCTGCCGACCGACTGGCCGACGGCGCTTGCATGCTTCGGGGCAAGCAGCGTATTGCGCGAATTCCTCGGCGACCGATTCGTGCGGCTGTACGAAGTCACGCGCCGCGGCGAAATGCAGGATTTTGCCGCGCGGCTCTCGCCACTCGATTTCGCCTGGTACCTGGAGCCGGTATGAGCCTCGTCCATGCGGCAGCGCAAAGCTGGTACGAAGCATCGGTCACGCGGCCGGCGCCCATGCCCGCTCTGGCCGGCGATATCGATGCCGACGTCTGCGTGGTCGGCGCCGGCATCGCGGGATGCTCGACCGCGCTGCACCTGGCGGAACGCGGTTACCGGGTCGTGCTGCTCGAAGCCGAGTGCATCGGATTCGGCGCCTCGGGACGATCGGGCGGCCAGCTGATCCCGGGCTATGCCTGCGGCCAGGAGAAATTGATATCGCAGCGCGGTCGCGATGACGCACGGCGGTTGTGGGATTTCACGGTCGAGGGCGTCGACCTGCTCCGTGAGCGGGTCCGGCGCCATGCAATCGAGTGCGACCTCAGCTGGGGCCATATGCACTGCGCAATCAAGGCCAGGCAGAGCGAGGAATTGCGCGATTGGCATCGTGAATTGGTGGAGGAATACGGCTACCACTCGACCCGCTTCATGGGGCGCGCTGAGGTCGAGGAATTACTCGCGACCAAACGTTATTGCGCCGGGCTGCACGACACCGCAGCGGGCCATTGCCATCCGCTCAAGTATGCACTCGGCATGGCCGCGGCGGCCCAGGCCGCCGGCGTGCATTTGCAGGAAGGCAGCCGCGTCACGTCAATCGAGCGCGGATCTACGGTCGTTGTGCGAACCTCAAACGGTAGCGTGCGCGCCAGGCAGGTTGCGCTGTGCGCCAATATCGGTCACGACGACATCGCGCCCGCCCTCGCTCGCAAAATCATGGGAGTAGCCACCTACATCGTCGCGACCCGCCCACTGGGCGCGGAGCGTGCAACTGCCCTCATCCGCAAGAATATGGCAGTTAGCGATATCAACTGGGTGCTGGACTATTTCCTGCGCTCGTCGGATCACCGGCTGCTGTTCGGCGGCCGCGTCAGCTATTCGGGAATCGATCCGGTCGGCACGGCGCGTGCGACACGGCTTCGCATGCTGCGCGTTTTCCCGCAGCTCGCGGATGCCGAGATCGACTATGCCTGGGGAGGATTTGTCGACATCACGATGAATCGCGCACCGCATTTCGGGCGACTCGATCCTAATCTCTATTTCCTGCAAGGATTCTCGGGTCACGGCATGGTGCTGACCGGCATCGCGGGCAAGATCCTGGCCGAGGCAATTGCAGGCCAGGCAGAACGTTTCGACGTCTACGCGCGCATCCGCCACCGCGATTTTCCGGGTGGCATGGCACTGCGCCGC
>JAOUGR010000065.1 GCA_029857655.1 Gammaproteobacteria bacterium
CAGGAGCTTGCGCGTCGGCACGTCGAACACGGCAGTATCGACGAATGTCTGCACTTCGTTCTTGTTGCCCTTGATCATGTAGGCACCGACGACGGTCCAATACAGGAATGAAGCCTTGGTTTCGTCGCTGTGGGCGACCTGGTCGTAGGAGACGAGCGCCATGACGTCGATGTCATACAGTCGTGCGGTCTGGTCGAGTGCCGCAAATCCCTTGCCGGACCGCAGGTAGGCGTCGGGGATCACCGTGATCTCGCGAATGTAGTCACGACCGGCGAAGGCGGCCTTGACGCGGTTCAGCAGGTCGACGCGGTACGCCTCGGTCAACACCTGGTCGCTGCCGGACCGCGAGGGCACGAAGGCGAGCCCGACGTGCAATGGCAGCGCAAGATTCGGCACCACGCCGTCCTGGCGCGGTGGCACCTCGCCATCCGGATACAGGTAGTCGACCAGGCTGCTGGAAACGCCCTGCCTTCCGGATGCGCCCCATAGCGCAGAGCAACCGGCGATCAGGAAAAGGACGCAGAACAGGCTCGCTGCTTTCATGACCGGAACTCCCGGAATGGGAATGCGACGGCGCGTCGCGACGGGGATGCCCGGCCATTATGCCAAAGCTGCAATTTGTCCGACGGCTGGCGTAATCTCGCTGACAATGAATGCCAAACCGTCACCCGTCTCCGCCGGTCCACGCGTCGTGCGCGCGCCGCGCGGCAACAAGCTCTCCTGCGGCAGCTGGCTGACCGAGGCGCCGTACCGGATGATCCAGAACAACCTGGACCCCGAGGTCGCAGAGCACCCGGATCGCCTCGTGGTCTACGGCGGCATCGGCAAGGCCGCGCGCAACTGGGAAGCTTTCGATCGCATTCTCGCCGTATTGCGGCGCCTGAAGGATGACGAGTCGCTGCTGGTGCAGTCGGGCAAGCCGGTCGGCGTGTTCAGGACGCACGTGGATGCGCCGCGCGTCCTGATCGCGAACTCGAATCTCGTGCCGCACTGGGCGACTTGGGAGCATTTTCACGAGCTCGATCGCAAGGGCCTGATGATGTTCGGGCAGATGACCGCGGGCTCGTGGATTTACATCGGCTCGCAGGGCATCGTGCAGGGCACTTACGAGACATTCGGCGCCTGCGCGCGCCAGCACTTCGACGGCGATGCCGCGGGGCGCTGGATCCTGACCGCGGGCCTCGGCGGCATGGGCGGCGCGCAGCCACTCGCTGCCACCATGGCGGGCTTCTCGATGCTGGCAGTCGAATGCGATGAATCGCGCATCGATTTCCGGTTGCGCACAGGCTACGTGGACAAGAAGGCGACTTCGCTCGATGAGGCGCTCGCAATGATCGAGGGTGCACGGCGCGCGAAGCAGGCGCTCTCGGTCGGCCTGCTCGGCAATGCGGCGGACGTCTGCCCGGCGCTGGTGACGCGCGGCGTCGTGCCGGATGTCGTGACCGACCAGACTTCCGCCCATGACCCGCGCAACGGCTACCTGCCGCGCGGCTGGACCATGGCGCGGGCCGCGGAAGCGCGCCAGAAAGATCCGGCGCTTGTCGAGCGCGAGGCGCGCGCGTCGATGAAGATCCACGTCCAGGCGATGCTGGATCTGAAGGCGAAAGGCGCGGTCGTCTTTGACTACGGCAACAACATCCGCCAGGTCGCGCTCGAGGAAGGCCTGAAGAACGCTTTCGATTTCCCCGGTTTCGTGCCTGCCTACGTGAGACCCTTGTTCTGTGAAGGCATCGGGCCGTTCCGCTGGGTCGCGCTCTCGGGCGACCCCGAAGACATCTATCGCACTGATGCGAAGGTGAAGGAGTTGATTCCGGATAATGCGCACCTGCATCGCTGGCTCGATATGGCGCGCGAGCGCATCAAGTTCCAGGGCCTGCCGGCCCGCATCTGCTGGGTCGGGCTGAAGGATCGCGCGCGGCTCGGGCTTGCGTTCAACGAGATGGTCGCGAAAGGAGAACTCACGGCGCCCGTCGTGATCGGCCGCGATCACCTGGACTCAGGCTCGGTCGCGAGCCCGAATCGCGAGACCGAGGCGATGAAGGACGGATCGGACGCCGTCTCCGACTGGGCATTCCTGAATGCGCTCCTGAGCACCGCGAGCGGCGCCACCTGGGTGTCGATTCATCACGGTGGCGGCGTTGGCATGGGTTTCTCGCAGCACGCGGGGCTCGTGATCGTCTGCGACGGAACAGCGGCGGCCGCTGCGCGCATCGCGCGCGTGCTGCGAAACGATCCTGGCAGTGGCGTCATGCGTCACGCGGACGCGGGTTACGAACGCGCTATCGCCTGCGCGCATGAGCAGGGGCTCGACCTGCCGTCGGTGGAGTGACATGGCAACGCCCACGCTGAAACCGGGATCGATCACGCTGGCGGAACTGCGGCGCCTGATGCGCGGTAGCGATCGCGTGGCGCTCGCTGACGGTTGGCAGAAGGGTGTCGAACGGTCGCTCGCCGCGGTCGCCAGGCGCCTGGCGGCCGGCGAGGCCCTCTACGGCATCAACACGGGTTTCGGCAAGCTCGCGAAGACCCGCGTCTCCGATGGCGAACTCGCGAAACTGCAGCTCTATCTGCTGCGATCGCATGCGGCGGGCGTCGGTGCGCCGCTCGCCGATTCCACGGTGCGGCTTGTTCTCGTGCTGAAAGCAGCAAGCCTTGCGCGCGGTTTTTCCGGCGTGCGCCCGCTCGTGATCGAGCGCCTGCTGCAACTGGTCAACGCGGGCATTCATCCGCTGGTGCCGGGCCAGGGCTCGGTCGGCGCCTCGGGCGACCTCGCGCCGCTTGCCCATCTTTCGCTAGCCCTGATCGGCGAAGGCCGCGTGCGCGTCGGCGGGAAGGAAATGGACAGCTCGAAGGCCCTGAAGAATGCGGGCATCGAACCGCTGGTGCTGGGCCCGAAGGAAGGGCTCGCACTCCTGAATGGCACGCAGGTTTCGACGGCGCTGGCACTGGAGGCCTTGTTCGCGGCGGAAGACCTGCTCGCGGGCTCGATCGTGAGCGGCGCGATGGCCGTGGATGCAGCACTCGGCAGTCGCGTGCCCTACGACGCGCGCATCCACGAGGCGCGTGGCCAGCCCGCGCAGATCGCCGTTGCCGCCGCCTTCCGCGCGGTGCTGGGCGAAAGCGAGATCGGTCATTCACACGAAAATTGCGATCGTGTGCAGGATCCCTATTCGCTGCGTTGCCAACCGCAGGTCGCGGGCGCCTGCCTGCAGCAGATCGCCGATGCGGCTCGCGTGCTCGGCATCGAGGCGAATGGTGTCTCGGACAATCCGCTGGTGTTCGGCGCGCAGGGTGAGGTGCTGTCCGGCGGCAATTTCCACGCCGAGCCGGTCGCATTCGCGGCCGACAACCTGGCGCTTGCGCTTGCGGAAATCGGTGCACTGTCGGAGCGCCGCATCGCGATGCTGATCGACGACAGCCTGAGCCAGCTGCCGGCATTCCTGGTGCGCGAGGGCGGGCTGAATTCAGGATTCATGATCGCCCAGGTCACGGCCGCCGCGCTCGCATCGGAGAACAAGTCGCTGGCGCATCCGGCGTCGGTGGACAGCCTGCCGACGTCGGCCAATCAGGAAGACCACGTCAGCATGGCGACATTCGCTGCGCGCCGGCTTCACCCGATGACGGAAAATACCCGCGGCATCATCGCCATTGAATTTCTTGCCGCTGCCCAGGGCATCGACTTCCGCCGCCCGCTCAAGACGAGCGCCGCGCTCGAATCCGCCCACGCTCTGTTACGCAAGAGCGTCTCCTTCTACGACCACGACCGGTATTTCTCTCCCGACATCGAGGCGGCCAAGACCGTGATTTCCGCCGAATGCCTGCTCGCACTCGTGCCTGCTGGCCTCGTGCCGAGCCGCTGAGCGGCCGGCGATGACGATGCGGCGGGTCGGCTTGATCGGTTGGCGCGGCATGGTGGGCTCGGTGCTGGTCGAGCGCATGCGCGCCGAGGGCGATCTCGCGCTGATTCAGCCGCAATTCTTTTCGACCACGCAGACGGGCGCCGCCGGCCCCGAAATCGGGCGCGCGACGGGGCCGGTCTGCGATGCGAATGACGTCGCTGCGCTCTCCCGTTGCGAGATCCTGATTTCCTGCCAGGGGGGCGAATACACCGACGCGATTCATCCGAAACTCCGCGCGTCCGGGTGGAACGGCCACTGGATCGACGCCGCGTCGGCGCTGCGCATGAAGGACTCCGCGGTGATCATCCTCGATCCGGTCAACCGTCACGTGATCGATGCGGGGCTCGCCGCGGGCGCGCGCGACTGGATCGGCGGAAACTGCACCGTGAGCCTGATGCTGATGGCCTTCGGCGGCCTGTTCCGCACGGGTCTCGTCGAATGGATGACGACGATGACCTATCAAGCGGCCTCGGGCGCAGGCGCGAAGCAGATGCGGGAACTGCTGCAGCAGATGGGCCGCGTGCACGCCGCGGCAGCGGAATTGCTGGACGATCCGGCCAGCGCAATCCTCGACATCGATCGCAGTACCACCGCCGCAATGCGGGATGGCGCGATGCCGATCGACCACCTCGGCCAGCCCCTGGCCGGCAGCCTGCTGCCCTGGGTGGATCGCGATCTCGGCAATGGCTACAGCCGCGAGGAATTCAAGGCGGGCGCCGAGGGCAACAAGATTCTCGGTCGATCGGGCGCGCCCGTGCCGATCGACGGCCTCTGCGTGCGCGTCGGCGTGATGCGCTGCCACAGCCAGGCCGTCACCATCAAGCTGAGGAAACCGACGCCCCTCAGTGAGGTGGAGAAGATCCTTCTTGCCGTGCATCCCTGGATCCGCATCGTGCCGAATGAACGCGAAGCCTCGCTTGCGCGCCTGACGCCGGCCGCGGTCACGGGCACGCTCGAGATTGCCGTGGGCCGCATCCGGCATCTCGCAATGGGCCAGGATTACCTGACTGCATTCACGGTCGGCGACCAGCTGCTGTGGGGCGCAGCCGAGCCGCTCAGGCGCATGTTGCGCCTGCTGATCGGGCGCTGATCGGGCCGCATGGCTGAATTGGGCAGCGATGGGCAACGCCTCGGCCGCTTGCTGGCCCACCCGGGATTTGCGCGCTTCCTGACCGCGCGGCTCGCAGTATCGATCGCCGTGCAGATGCAGACCGTCGCGGTCGGCTGGCAGATCTATGCGATCACGCGCGATCCACTCGATCTCGGCCTGATCGGGCTCTCGCAGTTCCTGCCCTTCGTGCTGCTGGTGCTGCCGGCGGGGCAGGTTGCGGACCGGCGCAATCGCGCGCGCATCCTGACCGGCTGCTATTCGCTCGAATTCCTGTGCGCATTGCTGTTGCTCGCATTCACGCTGTCCGGGCTCACCGTGGTCTGGCCCGTATTCGCGGTGATGGTGCTGTTCGGCATCGCGCGCGCCTTCTCGATGCCGGCCGGCCAGGCGCTGCTGCCGAATCTCGTGCCGCTCGAGCATTTCAGCCGCGCCGTCGCCGTCAACTCGAGCACCTGGCAGGTATCGACCATCGCGGGTCCCGCGATCGGCGGCCTCGTCTACCTGCTGGGACCCGACTATGTCTACGGCAGCGTCGCTGCGTTGCTCTCATTCGCAGTCGTCATGATGTCTGGCGTCCGCGTTGCGCCGCCCGCGCCGCATACCGAGCCGGACAGCTGGCACAGCCTGCTCGAAGGGCTGCGCTTTGTCTGGCAGCGGAAAATCATTCTGGGTGCGGTGTCGCTCGATCTCTTCGCGGTGCTGTTCGGTGGTGCGACGGCGCTCCTTCCCGCCTACGCGAGCGACATCCTGAAGGTCGGGCCGGATGGACTCGGCATATTGCGCGCAGCACCCGGGGTCGGCGCGGCGCTGATCGCGATCGCATTTGCGTGGCGGCCATTCACGCGCCGCGTCGGCTCGCTGATGTTCGGCGGTGTCGCGCTGTTTGGCCTTGCGACGGTCATATTCGGCATGTCGGAGAGCTTCGTCGTCTCGCTCGTCGCGCTCATTGTGCTGGGCGGCGCAGACATGGTCAGTGTCTACATCCGTCACCTGCTGGTGCAGCTGGAAACGCCCGACGCGATCCGCGGGCGGGTCAGCGCGGTGAATGCGGTGTTCATCGGCGCATCCAACGAATTGGGCGAGTTTGAATCCGGCCTGACGGCGGCCTGGTGGGGGCTCAAGCCGGCAGTGGTCGTCGGCGGTCTCGCCAGCCTCGCCATCGCCGGACTCTGGATGCGCTGGTTCCCGGGCCTGCGGGACATGGACGGTTTCCCGGCCTCCGGAACGCGCCAGGTCACCGTGGCAGGAGGGTCACCGCCGCCGGCCAGTTGACCCGCAATGGCCGTGGCTGTATATCCATACAGTCATGCGGGCGAGGCAAATCCAGGGTCGTGGGGCGGTTTCGAACCGTGCCGGGCGATTCGAGTCGCTGGCGGTCGAGGCGGTGGACGACGGCTGGGGGATCGCGGAGGAGCCCCTGCCGCCGTTGGAAACCACGGTCCTGCCGGAGCCGGCGCAGAGCGTCATCACCCGCAATTCCTCGCCCGATGTCCCATTCGACCAGTCCATCAATCCCTATCGCGGCTGCGAGCACGGCTGCATTTACTGCTTTGCGCGCCCCAGCCATGCCTATGTCAATCTCTCGCCGGGCCTCGATTTCGAGACCCGGTTGTTTTTCAAGAAAGACGCAGCGGAACGTCTGCGCGAGGAACTAAATCGACGGGCTTACCGTTGCAGCCCGATCAACCTCGGTGCGAACACCGATCCCTACCAGCCGCTGGAGCGGCGCCTCGGGATCACGCGCGCGGTCCTCGAGGTCCTCGCCGAAAGTCACCACCCGGTCACGATCGTGACCAAGTCCGCGCTCGTCGTGCGCGATCTGGACCTGTTGCAGCGGCTCGCCGCGGAACGACTGACGCGCGTGTTTGTCAGTATTACGACGCTCGATGATGAATTGAAGCGGCGGATGGAGCCGCGGGCGGCATCCCCGGCGGCACGGCTCGCAACGGTCAGGCGGCTCGCGGCGGCCGGAATTCCGACCGGCGTGATGTTTGCCCCGGTAATTCCCGCCATCAACGATCACGAGCTCGAGAGCATCATTGTGAGCGCGGCCGAGGCGGGTGCAGCGACCGCGGGTTACCTGCTGTTGCGGCTGCCGGGCGAGGTCAGGGAGCTTTTCTATGAATGGCTCGAGAAGCATTACCCCGATCGTGAGAACCGCGTGCGCAACCGGATCCGCCAGCTTCGCAGCGGCCGGGACAACGATTCCCGGTTCGGGTCGCGGATGCGCGGCCAGGGACCCTGGGCCGACCTGTTGCGCCGGCGCTTCGAAGCCGCCTGTCGCCGCAATGGCCTCGAGCATGGCAGGGCAAAGCCCCTTGAAACCGCATTATTCCGCCCGCCAAGACGGGTTCCGGACCAGATGGAACTGTGGTAGTCGCAGCGTATACTCGGGTCGAATCACCCGGACGCGACTGGGAGTTGCCTCATGCCCTGCCTGAACACGCGGTCGTTGCTGTCTCTCGGCGCGGGCGCGGCGATCCTGATGCAATTATCCGGTTGCATGACGGCGCGGCTGGAGGAAAGCCGCAACACCTCAACGGCGATTAGCGCGAGCGAAGCCGTGGTGCTGCTTGCAAAGCCGCACGTCGAGGGCATCAGCGCTGAAGACGATTTCATGGATTGCGTCGGCGACAAGATTGCCGCGTCGGGTGACATCCAGGTACGGCCCAATGATGCGTTCGTCGACTCGATGTTTCCCTGGCTCGAGCCGTCGACGGCGCCACAGCGCCCCGAGGGCGTGACGAAACTCCTGTCACGTGATGTCGTGGCCGAGCGCATCGCGGAAAGTGGCGTGCGTTACATCATCTGGATCGACGGCGCGACGCGCCAGACGGACAGTGGCGGCAGCCTCACCTGCGCGCTCTCACCGGCCGGCGGCGGTTGCCTCGGCTTCGGCTGGTGGGAGAAGGAATCCGATTATCAGGCAGTGGTCTGGGATCTCACGACCGCACGGACCGCGGGCTCCGTGTCGACAAATGTGACGGGCACTTCGGCGCTGGTCGGCGTGCTGATTCCGCTGCCATTCATCGCGCGCGTTCAGGGCGCTGCCTGCACCCGCCTGGCCACCCAGCTGGGCGCGTTTCTCCGCGGCGAGGACCCGTCCGTCGTTGCGGGGGAAGGTTGATCGCTGTTCCTGCGCGGTAGCCGGTGAACCAACGGGCAGGGCTGCCCTCAAAGTTTAAGGGACGGTCCGGGCGCCGGGGCGGGCCTGCGCGGGCGTCCGGCTGGGAGATGAATTCATGAATGCGAAACGGCTCTTGCTTGGCCTGGCGATCACCGCGGTGTTCGGCTTGCTCGCGGGCTGCTTGACCCAGGGCGGGATGTCACAGCCTGACCAGGGCTCATCCTCGCCTGCCGGTGGCGGTTCGTCCGGCGGAGGTTCATCGGGTGGTGGTTCGTCCGGTGGAGGTTCATCGGGTGGTGGTTCGTCCGGTGGAGGTTCATCGGGTGGCGGCTCGACCTCGGAATTCCCGACGTCTTCCGGCGGCAGTGGCGGTGGCGACGCCGCGATCCCGTTGCCCGGCAGCAAGGATGGCGCAGCCGGTGGATCGACCAAGGGCGAGGACTCGGGTTCGGCGGGCGGCGCATCGGAAACGAAGAGTGGCGGTGAGGCGGGCAGCGCGGGTGGCGCTGGCGCGGCTGCGGGCCAGGGTCCTCAGGCGGCGGGACAGGAAGGTAATGACCGTTGCGTGACCGACAATCCTGATCCTGCGAACGACGCCCCCGAAGACTGCGCGGGCAATGCAGGATCAGACTCGGCGTCCGGCGACGCAGAACAAGCTGGCGGTAGCAGCGGTGACGGGCAGGCGGCGGGTCAGGCGGGCAGCGCCGGCAGTGCCAGCAGTCAGGCCGGCAATTCAGGCGGCGCCGGCGCGTCCGGTGGCCAACCGAGTTCCGAGGGCGGCAGCGCGGGCCAGGGCCCGGCCGACGGCGGTAGCGGCTCGGGCCGTCGCGAGGAAATCAACCGGCGCCTTGAGGAAACATTCGGTGTGTTCGACGAAACCGTGCGCAGCACGCAGGCGGCAATCGCGAAGGAGCGCGCCGAACAGCAGGCGCAGGCGGGCGGTGAACCCGGGTCCGGCGCGGAGGGCAGCGGCGAAGGCGGTACTGGCGCGGGCGGTGATGAATCGGGCGGCAGCGGACCCAAATCGCCCGGCGGGCTCGAGTCTGTCGGTCGCGGCAGCAAGGGCGAGGGCGAGGGCGATGGCACCGGCACTGCCCAGGACCAGAACCGCGAAAGCACCCAGGGTGGCGTGGGTGGTTCGGTCGGAGACAGCGGCGGCAGTGGCCCGCGCTCCATCCCGGCGGACATTCCGGACGGCAAGGACGACGACATCGTCGCGCGGCAGATACGCGAGGCCGCGATGAAGGAAACGGACCCCGAGTTGCGCGCAGCGCTCTGGGAAGAATACCGGCGCTACAAGAAGGGACGTTGATGAAAGCGTTATTGATTGCAGCGGCGGCCGCGACCCTTGTCGTGGCTGGCTGCGTGAAGGAGACGCGGCCGGTGCCTCTCCT
>JAOUGR010000356.1 GCA_029857655.1 Gammaproteobacteria bacterium
TCATGACCATCGACCGGCGCTCGGCGCCCATCATGATCTTGTCCTTGGCGCGCTCGAACTCCTCCATCGTGACCTGGCGCTTGTTTGCGCGCGCCGCGAACAGCGCGGCTTCATTCACCAGGTTCATCAGGTCGGCGCCCGAGAAACCCGGCGTGCCGCGCGCAATGATCGACGGCTTGACGTCATCAGAGATCGGCACCTTGCGCATATGGACCTTCAGGATCTGCTCGCGTCCGCGCACATCCGGCAGCGGCACCACGACCTGGCGGTCGAAGCGGCCCGGGCGCAGCAAGGCAGGATCGAGCACATCCGGGCGGTTGGTCGCCGCGATGACGATGACGCCCTCATTGCCCTCGAAGCCGTCCATCTCGACCAGTAGCTGGTTCAATGTCTGTTCACGCTCGTCATGGCCGCCGCCGAGGCCTGCGCCGCGATGACGGCCGACCGCGTCTATCTCGTCGATGAACACGATGCACGGCGCATGTTTCTTGGCCTGCTCGAACATGTCGCGCACGCGCGAGGCACCCACACCGACGAACATCTCGACAAAATCAGATCCCGAAATCGTGAAGAACGGAACCTTCGCCTCGCCCGCAATGGCGCGGGCAAGCAGGGTCTTGCCGGTGCCGGGAGCGCCGACCATCAGCACGCCCTTCGGGATCTTCCCGCCGAGTTTCTGGAACTTGGCGGGATCCTTCAGGAAATCCACGATCTCGGAGACTTCTCCCTTCGCCTCCTCGACACCGGCGACATCCGCGAATGTCACGCTGACCTGGTCCTCGGACAGGAGCCGTGCACGACTCTTGCCGAATGACATCGCGCCGCGGCCGCCCGCACCGCCCTGCATCTGGCGCATGAAGTAAATCCAGACTCCAATCAGCAACAGTATCGGGAATGAGGATACGAAGAGCTGCAGCAGGAAGGACTGGCGCTCGGGCGGCGCCGCATCGAATGCGACGTTGTGCTTGTGCAGCATGCCGATCAGCGCCGAATTTTCGGTCTCCGGATTATAGGTGACGTACTTGTCGCCACCGGCGCGCGCGCCGGAAATCGTGTCCCCCTGGAATGTCGCGGACTTGATCGATCCCGTTTCGACTTCGGCGAGGAACTGCGAATACTTGAGCGGTTCCGGCGCGCTCGCGCGCTGGCCGAAATTGGAGAACACCGCGACCAGCACGATTGCGATGACGATCCAGAGGACGATATTTCGGGTCAAGTCGTTCAAGCAGCCACTCCTGGCGTCGATGCGCCGCGGTCCGGACTGTCGAATTGGACTACGGCAATAGAGGGGTAGTTCGACATTACTACGCCCGGGGTTTCCTCGCCACCAAGTAGGCCTCAGAACTGCGCTGTCGCGAGGCTTTTGGCTTGCGGATTCGGACCTGCCCGAACCGGCGACGGGCATCGGCCAGCAACTCCTGGAATCCGGCGCCCTGGAACAGCTTCATCACCAGCGTGCCGTCAGGCCCCAGCACCTTGCGCGAGAAATCGAGCGCGAGCTCCTCCAGGTCAGCGGCACGCGCATGATCAACGACATCCACACCGCTCATGTTGGGGGCCATGTCGGACATCACAAGGTCCACGCGCCGGCCGGAGATCAATTCCAGCAGCGCATCGAGCACCGCTTGCTCGCGGAAGTCGCCCTGCAGGAATGTCACGCCTGCCAATTCGGGCATTGGCAGCAGGTCAACGGCGATCACGGTGCCGTTACCGGCCAGCTTTCGCGCCGCATACTGGCTCCAGCCACCTGGTGCGGCCCCCAGGTCGATTACCGTGGCGCCCGGGAAAATGAGCCGTTCCGCACCGTCGAGCTCCTCGAGCTTGAAGGCGGCACGCGAGCGCCAGCCCTCCTTCTGCGCGCGCTGGACATAGGGGTCGTCGAAGTGCTCGCGCAGCCACGCGCCGCTCGATTTGCTGCGCCGGCTCATGAGCGAAACCCGGTGGGCAGTCCTATAATTCGGAACCTGCTAATCAATGCTTGGCTCTCGATAAACCACACGTGGCACTCACGGAACGTCAGAAGAAACACCTGCGGCGACTCGGTCATGCCCTGCACCCGCTCGTCATAGTTGGCCAGCGCGGACTGACCGAAGGCGTCATCAGCGAATTCAGGCAGACCCTCAGCGATCATGAACTGGTCAAGGTCCGCGCTCGTGTCGGCGATCGCGAAAATCGCGATCTGGTGCTTGTCAGGCTCGCGGCGGACAGCGGCGCCGAACTGGTCCATCAGATCGGCAATGTAGGCCTGTTCTACAAGAAAAACAATAAGTTAAATAAGATACTTCTTCCGGATTCTTGAGTCACTCCAGGCGCACTGCGAGGATTTCGAAGCTGTGCGCGCCACCGGGCGCCGCCACCTCGACCTCATCGCCCGGCTTCTTGCCGATCAGGGCGCGCGCAATCGGCGAGTTGACGGAGATGAGTCCACGCCGGATGTCGGCCTCGTCGTCGCCGACGATCTGGTAACGCACTTCTGCGCCCCCGTCGACCGGCGCAAGATCCACGGTCGCTCCAAAGACCACCTTGCCACTGTCCGGCAGCGCTGTCGGATCGATGACCTGCGCGTGCGCCAGACGCCATTCGATTTGCTTGATGCGGCCCTCGATGAAGCCCTGCTGCTCGCGCGCGGCATGGTATTCCGCATTCTCGGAAAGGTCGCCGTGCGAGCGTGCATCGGCGATTGCGCGGATCACCGTCGGCCGGTCCTCAGATTTCAGCTTGCGCAATTCGGCCCGCAGCAGTTCAGCGCCACGCAA
>JAOUGR010000357.1 GCA_029857655.1 Gammaproteobacteria bacterium
AGGCGTTTGCGGTGAGCTTCGGTTCCCATTCCGCGGCGAGTGGCGGCGCGTGGCGCCGCAGCACCTGGACACCGGCGAAGGTCATGGTGACCGGGCACGAGATGCCCTGTTCGCCCTGATTCCACAAGTAATTCAGGGCTGCGCGCGCGGCAAAGGCACCGGCCTTGCGGGCAGTCCATGCGAGCGAATGCAGGCCCGCCCCGAATGCAAGTGACATCAGTTCGTGGTACGCGGGGTGGAATTCCACCGCATCGATGCGGTGACCGAAGCGGTCGTGCGTCCTGAGCACCGGCACGCAGCGGTTGGCCTGGTCGGCGAGGATCTGCATGCGCTCCGAACCGACGAGTTGGCCCATCGCGGCCGCCTGGCTCCCGATCCAGCCAGCCTGCGCGCGCTCGGTCGCGGCGACGAGGATGCGATCCTGGGTCCAGGCGTTGTAGCCGGAAAGCGGCGGCGGCTGGTTGGTGACTGCGTGCGTCGCATCAGTCGCGGCAGACTCCAGCGGACTTGCAGTCACCGGTTCCTGCCCATGCGCGCCCATACATCCCTCCGGCCGCGTATCCTCCAGGCACCGATGTTACGCCTCGGCGCCGGCGCGGAGGTTACGCCTGGACCAATAATGCCCGCCGCCGCCCCGCCCGCCCGGATCCGGCCGGCGCAAGGTCCGCGAGCGGATGCGGGCGATCCGCGCTTGCCTCTGGCGGGCGTGTGAATTCGAGAGGTCGAGCAGAAACGGGGCAGGGACTGACGCGGTAACCGACGCCCGCCGACGAGGATTGCAAGAGCATTTGAGACAAATGGTCGGAGCGCCGGGATTTGAACCCGGGACCCCTTGCACCCCATGCAAGTGCGCTACCAGGCTGCGCCACGCTCCGACGGGGGAATGATAGCCGATCGGGCCGGTCGCCGGATCAACGGCGCAGGATGCGCAGCAATTCCTCGAGCTCGGCGCGCACCTGGCGGATGACCTGCCGGCTCTGGGTGTTGTCCTCGCGCGCCTCGTCGCCCTCGAGGCGGTTGCGCGCGCCGCCGATCGTGAAGCCCTCGTCATAGAGCAGGCTGCGGATCTGGCGGATCGTGATCACATCCTGGCGCTGGTAGTAGCGCCGGTTGCCGCGGCGCTTGACCGGCTTGAGCTGCGGGAACTCCTGTTCCCAGTAGCGCAGCACGTGCGGCTTCACGCCGCAGAGATCGCTGACCTCACCGATCGTGAAGTAGCGCTTGGCGGGAATCGCCGGAAGGTCCTTGTTGTTACTTGCTTCCAGCATAAGCCTCGACTCTCGCCTTCAGCTTCTGTCCCGGCCGGAAAGTCACGACGCGGCGCGCAGAGATCGGGATCTCCTCGCCAGTCTTGGGATTCCTGCCCGGACGCTGATTCTTGTCGCGCAGATCGAAGTTGCCGAAGCCCGACAGCTTGACCTGTTCCCCGGTCGCGAGCGCCGCGCGGATCTCCTCGAAAAAGAGATCGACGAGTTCGCGTGCCTCGCGCTTGTTCAAGCCGAGCTGGTTGAACAGCGCTTCGGCGATTTCCGCCTTGGTCAGTGCCATTCGGACTATTCCCGGATCCCCGCCTTCAGGTCACCCTTGACGCGCTCGACGACCGCTGCAATCACGGCGTCGGCTTCCCCGTCAGTAAGGGTGCGAGAAGTTTCCTGTAAAATCAAGCCTAAAGCGATACTTTTTCGACCGGGTTCTACCCCCTTGCCCCGGTATACGTCGAATACGTGCAGCTCGCGCAACAGGCCTTTTGCGGCCAGATTAACGCTTTTCCGCAGTTCGTCCAGCGTGACCGATTCGTCCACCACGACCGCGAGGTCGCGGCGTATCGCCGGGTAGCGGGAAATATCCGTGAATACAGGTACTTCGGACCGGAAGCTGTGGTCGATTGCCAGCTCGAAAATCCAGGGCGGATCGCGGATCTCGAGCTTGCGGGCAAGCTCCGGCTGCAGCTGGCCGAGCCATCCGACGCAGGTTTTTCCGTCCAGCACCGCGGCGCTACGACCCGGGTGCAGCGTCTCGTGCACACGCGCGACGTAACTTATTGCAGCGCTGCGACCGGTCAGCGCAAACAGCGCCTCGACATCCGCTTTCAGATCGAAGAAATCCGCGGCACGTTGGTCGGCGCCCCACTGCTCCGGCAATGCCGCGCCGCTGATCAGGCCGGCGATCGCCTGGCTCTCGATGAGCCGGCCGGCCTCGATCCCGAAGCTCGTGCCGACCTCGAACAGGCGCACGCGGTCGTGCTGGCGGCGCAGGTTGAAACGCAACGCCTCGATCAGCCCGGGCCACAGCGAGAGCCGCATCTCGCCCATCTCCGCCGAGATCGGATTGGCGAGCGCGAGTGCGGAGCGACTCGGGAAAAGCATCCGCTGCAGCCGCGCGTCCACGAAGCTGTAGGTGATCGCCTCCTGATAGCCGCGATCGACCAGCAGCAGCCGCAGGCGTTCGCGGGTTACCGCCTGCTCGGTGACCGGTTGCGGCCGCTGCGGCATTTTCGCGTCGACGCACGGGATCTTGTCATACCCGTAGATGCGCCCGATCTCCTCGATCAGGTCCTGTTCGATCGCGATATCGAAGCGATGGCTCGGCGGAATGACGCCGAGCACGTCGCCGGCGCCGGCCACCTGCATGCCGAGCCGGCGCAGGATGTCGTCGATCTCGGTGCGCGCAATCTGCACGCCGAGCAGGCTCGCGACGCGTTCCGGCCGGAGCGTGACGTTCGGGCGCTTCGGCTGATGTGTCTCGACCTGCGTGA
>JAOUGR010000066.1 GCA_029857655.1 Gammaproteobacteria bacterium
TGGGTGATCATGCCGTCGCGCCCGTCCGGCGCGAGGATGCCGATCGTGATGCCAGCATTGCGCGGCACTTCAAGCTGATGGGAATGATTCATCGCGCCGGGGTGAAACGCCGTGATCTGGTTATCGTCGAGATCAGTCGTGATGTAAGCCTGCGCCGTGTATTCGTCGTCGATTACCCGCACGTAGCGCGAGGTCATGCCGTTGAAATCGAGCCACTCCTGGTACGGCCGGAAGTCGTGGCCGACGGCGCCCATCGCGTGCCCTTCACCATCGAGCAGCTTGAGGTTGTAGGCGATGTTGCCCGCGCAGCCGCCGAAATTGCGGCGCAGCGTCGGCACCATGAACGAGACATTGAGCATGTGGATCTTGTTCGCGAGGATCTGGTCGCGAAAACGGCCGGGATAGACCATCACCGTGTCGTAGGCCAGGGAACCGCAGATCAACGCGGACATTGAAACCTCATGGAGCGATCAGGCCCGCTCCAGCAGAACCAGCAACCAGGTCAGCCCGAGGATCGCAAAGGCCACGAATACGGCCGCCGAACCGAGTTCCTTTGCAATGCCGGACAGTGGATGCCGTTCGGTGCCGATCCGGTCCACGATCGCCTCGACTGCGCTGTTCAGGAGCTCGACGGTCAGCACCAACAACATCGGCGCGACTAGCAACACGCGCTCGATGCCGGTCTTCCCAAGCCACAGACCCAGCGGTACGACGATGAGCGCCAGCAGGCATTCCTGGCGAAAAGCCTCCTCCGCGCGCCAAGCCGCAGCAAAGCCGCGCCAGCTGCTGCCGAAGGCCCGCGCCATCCGCGCCGGACCGGTCATCTTGTCGGGCCGCGAATTCAAGCGCCCGCCGGCTTCCATGCCACGTCGAGCTGCTTCGCCGCGCGCACGTCATCGAGACGGCGCACCGGCAGTGTATGCGGTGCGGACTTGACCATTGCCGCGTCCGTCTCGGCCTCATGACGGATAGCCGTCATCGCGTCCACGAAACCGTCGAGTTCCTCGCGCGTCTCGGTCTCCGTCGGTTCGATCAGCAGACATTCAGGCACGAGCAATGGAAAATACGTCGTCGGCGCATGATAGCCGTAGTCCAGCAGGCGCTTGGCAAAGTCCATCGTGTTGACACCGAGCTCATGCGCCTGGCGGCGCAGCGTGATGATGAACTCGTGGCTTGCGCGGCGGCCCGGATAGGCCGCATCGAAGCCCGCCTCACGCAGACGCGTCATCAGGTAATTGGCATTCAGCGTCGAGAACTCCGCGACTCTCTCCATGCCATCGGCGCCCAGGATGCGCATATAGACATAGGCGCGCAGCAGTACGCCGGCATTGCCCATGAATCCTGAGAGCCGGCCGATCGATTCCGGCAGGTCGCGTTCGTCGAGCCAGCGATAGCGCTCGCCATCGCGACCGACGATTGGCACCGGCAGGTATGGCAGCAGGCGCTTGCCGACACCCACCGCGCCCGACCCCGGACCACCGCCGCCGTGCGGGGTCGAGAAGGTCTTGTGCAGATTCATGTGGATCACGTCGAAGCCCATGACACCTGGCAGGACTTTTCCGAGGATCGCATTGAGATTCGCGCCGTCGTAATAGAGCAGCCCGCCGGCCGCATGCACCCTGCGCTCCACCTCGACGATGCGGCGCTCGAATACACCGAGCGTGCAGGGATTCGTCAGCATGATGCCAGCGGTCGCAGACGACAAAACGGCATCGAGTGCGGCAAGATCGACGTCGCCATCCGGAAGCGTTGCAATCTCGCGAATCTTCATGCCGCACATGGTTGCGGTCGCCGGATTCGTCCCATGCGCGGCATCCGGCACGATGATCTCGTTGCGGGCCAAGTCGCCGCGTGCGCGGTGATAGGCGCGAATCATCGCGACACCGGTGAATTCGCCCTGGGCGCCCGCCATCGGGGTCAGCGACACGCCGGCCATGCCGGTGACGGCCTTCAGCATCTCCTGCAATTCGAACATGCAGGCCATGAAACCCTGGCCGGTGCTCGCCGGCGACAGCGGATGGCGGCCGAGGAATTCCGGCAGCATCGCCAGCGAATTGCAGGCCTTGGGGTTGTACTTCATCGTGCAGGACCCCAGCGGGTAGAACTGCGTGTCGATGCTGAAATTCATCTGCGACAGCCGCGTGTAGTGGCGCACCGCCTGCAACTCAGAAACCTCCGGCAGCGCCGGGCGGGAGCGGCGCCGGAACTGCGCCGGAATTTCGGCTGTCGCCGCCGGCGGATACTGCGCAGTCGCTGCTCGTCCGCTGCGCGACAGTTCGAATATCAACGGCTCTGGCTGCTTCACGATGGTATTGCTCATGCCGCCACCGCACGGCCGAGCAGGCGATCAAGTGCCCTTGCGTAGGTTGCGATGTCTTCGGTGGTCCGGGTCTCGGTCGCACAGATCAGCAGCGCCGGTCCGAGCTCCGGGAAATTTCGCGAAAGATCGTAGCCGCCGATGATGCCTTCAGCGGCCAGCGATTCGAGCAGCGGCGCAGCCGGCCGGTCGAGCAGCAGCACAGCCTCATGAAAACGCGGCCCGGCAAACGCCGCGCGCACGCCTGGTATGCCGCAGAGTGCACTGACCAGCTCGCGGGTGCGCGCGACACAGGCGCTCGCGACCCGTTCGAGACCCACCGGCCCGAGCAGTGCCAGGTGAATCGTCGCCGCGGTCATCAGCAGGCCCTGGTTGGTGCAGATGTTGGAGGTCGCCTTGCCGCGGCGGATGTGCTGCTCGCGCGCCTGCAATGTGAGCGTGAAGCCGGGCTTCCCGTCGAGATCGACGGTGCGACCCGCTATGCGGCCGGGCATCTGCCGCACATGTTCGGTACGCGTCGTCATGAAGCCGACATAGGGGCCACCCGATGACAGCGGCACACCGAGGGGCTGTGCCTCGCCGCAGGCGATGTCCGCGCCGGCGTCGCCCCATTCGCCGGGCGGCGCGAGAAGCGCAAGCGATACCGGATTGACCACCGCAATGATCAATGTGCCATTCGCGCGCGCCCAGCGCGAGAGGGCATCCACGTCCTCCAGCTGGCCGAAGAAATTCGGCTGCTGGATCACGAGCGCAGTAATGTCCTGCCCGTCGTAGCGCGCAAGCGCCTGGGGAATCGTCGTTCCCTGGTCTGTGGAATAAGGCAATTCTTCCAGGACGAGGCCCTGACCCTCGGTGATGACGCTTGCGACACGCCGCCAGGTCGGGTTGACGGTGGTCGGCACCAGGATACGTGCAGATTTTGAACGACGGTGGGCGCGAACCGCCATCAGGCAGGCCTCGGCAAGCGCCGATGCGCCGTCATAGAGCGAGGCATTCGAAACATCCATCGCGGTCAGGCCGGCGATCATCGACTGGAATTCATACATGATCTGCAGCGTGCCCTGGCTGGCCTCGGCCTGGTACGGCGTGTAGGCACTGTATATTTCGCCCCGCGTCGTGAGCGCCCAGACCGGCGCCGGGATGTGGTGCTCGTAGGCGCCGGCGCCGATGAAGTTGAGCGGCCTGCCGTCGGTGGCGGCGCGCATCGCAACAAGGCGTGCCACTTCCATCTCGGAAAGTGCCGCCGGCACGCCTGGCAGTGAGTCCACGCGGAGCGCCTTCGGGATCTCGTCAAACAGGTCGTCGATGGCCTTCACGCCGATGCGGTCAAGCATTGCGCGCACGTCTTCGCTGGTATGCGGAATGTAAGGCATCGTCAGCCCGCCGCGGCTACTTCGGCGGCATAGGCGGTGGCATCGAGCAGCTCAGCGCCGCCGCGATCGCCGGTCGGCCGCATGCGCAATATCCAGCCCTGGCCGTAGGGATCTGCGTTGATCAGTTCCGGCTTCGTTGCGAGCTGGTCGTTGCCCGCTATCACTTCGCCGCCCACCGGGCTATAGACATCAGATGCGGCTTTCACGGACTCGACAACGGCGCAGGCGTCGCCGGCCGACAGTGTGCGGCCCGCTTCCGGCACTTCGACGAAGACCAGGTCACCCAGCGCCGCCTGCGCATGATCGGAAATTCCGATTTCGATGCTGCCGTCCGGCAGCGTACGCAGCCATTCGTGGCTCTTCGTGTAACGCAGGTCTCCCGGTATCTTGCTCATTCCTGCCTCCATCTCACAATTCGATCATGATCTTGCCATTCCTGGCGAACGGCGGTTTGACGACCCGCGCAGGCAAGAGACGCCCGCGGATATCCACGCTGACGCTGGTGGCGGTCGCCGCCGGCACCCTTGCAAGGGCAATCGAGCGCTCGAGGGTCGGCGAGAAAGTGCCGCTCGTGACTTCGCCCTGGCCGCCGCCTTCGACCACCACGCGCTGGTGCGCGCGCAACACGCCCCGCTCCTGTAGCAACAGCCCGACCAGCTTGCGCGCGAGCCCGGCTGCTCGTTGGGCTTCGAGCGCCTCCTTGCCGATGAAGTCGCGCGTGCCTTCGAGCACAACCGTCCATGCGAGGCCCGACTCCAGCGGCGAGACCGATTCATCCATGTCGCTGCCGTACAGGTTCATGCCCGCCTCAAGCCTGAGCGTATCGCGCGCGCCGAGTCCGCATGGCGCCACGCCCGCAGCTTGCAGCGATTGCCACAACGCGGGGGCTTCCTCCGCCGGCAACACGATCTCGTAACCGTCCTCGCCGGTGTAGCCGGTGCGCGCGACGAACCATTCATCGCAGGGTGTCGCGGAAAAAATGCCGAGTGCCGCCGCCTGCGCGCGACAGGCTTCCGGCAGCAGTGCCGCCGTCTTCATCCTGGCATTCGGGCCCTGCACCGCGATCATCGCAAGGTCGCGCCGCGGCACGACCGCCACGCCAATCTCCTTTGCGCGCTCCCGGATCCACGCAAGGTCCTTGTCGGCCGTTCCCGCGTTGACGACGAGGCGGAACCAGCGCTCATCGAGGAAATAGACGATGAGGTCGTCGATTACGCCGCCATCCGGCCGCAGCATGCAGCTGTACAGCGCTTTCCCGGGCGCAGTCAGGCGCCCGACGTCGTTGGCGAGCAGGCGCATCAGCAGGGCGCGTGCGCCGGCGCCGCGCAGGTCCACCGTGCACATGTGGGAAACGTCAAACATGCCGGCGTCACGACGCACCGCGTGGTGCTCCTCGATCTGCGAGCCGTAGGCCACCGGCATGTCCCAGCCGCCAAAATCCACAATGCGCGCGCCGGCAGCAACGTGCTGGTCGTAAAGCGGTGTGCGTTTCATCGTCATGCAGCCTCGACTCGCCGCGGCAAGAAAAAAGGGCGGCAGGCCTTGCGTGCCCACCGCCCCTCTGTCCTGAAACCTGAGAGATTGGGTACCGGGTCGTTCCCGGGGCCGCTCCCCTTCGGTGGGCCCGTCAGGGCCACTCTCCAGAGTTCGCCAGTTCCCACCGTTCTGGTGCCTGAGCGTTTCCGGGCGGGTTGCGCCTTCGGCGCCGCACTGCTGCGGACTCTCCGGCAGGAACTCATTGCGAAGGATACGATTCTAGCGGAAATGGACCGCTTGCGGGTCATCGCGCCGGCGGCGGCCGGCCCCTGCCGCGATCCCGGCCGCAGGGTATAGTCGCCCTCCTGCCGCCTGCCGCGCCGGAGAATTCGCGCATGTACCGCCTCAACGTGCTGCTCGTCACCTTGTGCTGCTCCGCCCTGCTGTCTCCCATGCCAGCGTCGGCCGCCAATGATGCCGCGACCGCCCTGCAAGCGCTGCTCGAGCGCGAATGGCAGCGTGACCTGGCGGACAATCCGCTGACCGCCAGTTATCGCGGCGATATCCGTTATGACGATCGCTGGCCCGACATCAGTTCCCGGGCGCAGGAAGCGCGCGATGCGGCGGACGCCCGGGTGCTGGACGAGCAGCTGGCGCGGATACAGCGCGCGGCCTTGGCATCGGCCGACCAGCTGACCTACGACCTGTTCCGAATCGAGTACGAAAACCGGGTCGCGGCTGCCGCATTTCACCCGGAATACTACGAGCTGCGGGCCCGCGAGGGGCCGCAGTCATTGAACGAAACCAGCGAAGTGATGCGGTTCGAGAAGACCGCGGACTACGACACCTGGCTCAGGCGGCTCGCTGCCCTGCCCGCTTATCTGGACCAGTATTCGGCGCGGTTGCGGCGTGCCGCATCCGAAAAACGCACCCAGCCGCGCGTGATCATGGATCGTGTGCTGCCCCAGCTCGAGATGCAGCTGGTCGAAAGGCCCGAAGACAGCCCATTTTTCGAACGCTTTCGCCAGTATCCGGAGGCCGTGCCCGCGGCAGACCGTCAGCGCCTGACCGCCGAGGCCCGTCGCGTGATTGCGGACCTGGTCATCCCGGCCTATCGCCGGTTCACGCGCGTGTTCCGCGACGAGTACCTGCCGGCCTGCCGCGCGACGGTCGGCATCTGGGACACGCCGGACGGGCGCGCTTTCTACGCGAATCGCGCCAGTTATCACACGACGACGGCGCTGACGCCGGAGCAGATCCACGAAATCGGCCTCGCGGAGGTCGCGCGCAACCGGGCCGAAATGCTCGCGGTCATGAAGGAAGTCGGTTTCGAGGGCACGCTGCAGGAGTTCTTCGCGTACCTGCGCACGGATCCGAAATTCTATTACGCGACGCCTGACGAGCTGTTCCGCGCCTACGTGTACACGGCGAAGATGATCGAGCCCGAGCTGCCGCGATTGTTCGGCAAGCTGTACCGCACGCCATTTGGCTTGCGAGTGATCCCCGCGACCAGCGCGCCGAACACGACCACCGCGTATTACAGCGGGCCTTCCGTCGACGGCAGGCGCCCGGGTTATTACTACGTCAATCTCTACCGTCCGGAAGTTCGTCCGAAGTACGAGATCGAAGTGCTGACCGTGCATGAGGCAGTGCCGGGACATCACCTTCAGATCGCGCTCGCGCAAGAACAGGCCGACCTGCCCAAGTTCCGGCGCTTCAACGACGTGACCGCCTATATTGAGGGCTGGGCGCTCTATTCGGAGCGGCTTGGCTACGATCTCGGCCTGTACAAGGACCCGTATTCGCGATTCGGCCAGCTGACCTACGACCAGTGGCGCGCCGTGCGCCTGGTCGTCGACACGGGCATCCATCAGATGGGCTGGACGCGGCAGCAGGCGATCGACTATTTCCTCGACAACGCAGCCAAGACCGAGGCTGACGTCGTCAACGAGATCGACCGCTACATCGCCTGGCCGGGACAGGCGCTGGCCTACAAGATCGGCCAGCTCAGGATCCTCGAGCTGCGCGCGCGCGCGGAGGCCGCGCTCGGCGATCGCTTCGATATCCGCTCCTTCCACGACACGATCCTGGCGACCGGCGCGGTGCCGCTCGAGATCGTCGAGCGGACAGTCGACGCCTGGATCGAAGCCCGACGCCAGCCGTGATCGCAAAGCGTCGCGCTGCAGTCAGGGTCCGGATTGGCTCCGTCGCGGTCGGCGGCGATGCCCCGGTGGTCGTGCAGTCGATGACGAATACGGACACCGCCGACGTGGACGCGACCGTGCGACAAGTCCGCGAACTCGCGGGAGCCGGTTCGGAAATCGTCCGCGTGACGGTCAACAATGATGAATCCGCGGCGGCAGTGCCTCTCATCAGGGAACGGCTGCTGGCCGCGGATTGCGACGTGCCGCTGGTCGGTGACTTTCACTTCAACGGCCACAAGCTGCTCGCGGCTCATCCAGCCTGCGCGGAGTCGCTCGCCAAGTACCGCATCAATCCCGGCAATGTCGGGCGCGGCAGCAAGCGAGATCCGCAGTTTGCCGCGATGATCGAGATCGCTTGCCGCTACCGCAAGCCGGTGCGCATCGGCGTCAACTGGGGCAGTCTCGACCAGGACCTGCTGACGCGCATGATGGACGAGAATTCGCGCCTGGCCGAGCCGCAGGACGCGCTCGAGGTGTTGCGCGAGGCAACCGTCGTCTCCGCTCTCGCAAGCGCCGAGCGCGCCGAGCAGCTCGGACTGCCGCACGACGCGATCGTCATCAGCAGCAAGGTCAGCGGGGTCCAGGACCTGATTGCGATCTATCGCCGCCTCGCTGCACGCTGCGACTACCCGCTGCACCTGGGCCTGACCGAGGCCGGCATGGCGCCCAAGGGCATCGTCTCCTCGACCGCCGCGCTCGCCGTGCTGCTGCAGGAGGGCATCGGCGACACCATCCGCGTCTCTCTGACGCCCGAGCCCGGCGGCGATCGCAGCGAGGAAGTGCGGGTCTGCCAGGAAATCCTGCAAAGCCTGGGCCTGCGCGCCTTCATGCCGCGCGTGGTCGCCTGCCCCGGCTGCGGCCGCACCACGAGCAGCTATTTCCAGGAACTGGCGCAGCGCATCCATGGGCATGTGCGCGAGCGCATGCCGGAATGGCAGCAGCGCCATGTCGGCGCCGAGACCATGACCGTTGCGGTCATGGGCTGCGTCGTCAACGGACCCGGCGAGAGCAAGCATGCCAACATCGGTATCAGCCTGCCCGGCACGGGTGAGCGGCCGGTCGCACCGGTTTACGAGGACGGCGAGAAGACGGTCACGCTGAAGGGCGAGCGCATCGCGGAGGAATTCCAGGAACTGGTCGAGCGCTATGTCGCGCGGCATTACCCGCGCCGGGACGGCTGATGGAAACGCTGAAGGACCGCAAATGCGCGCCCTGCGAGGGTGGCGTGCGCCCGCATGATTCGACATCCGCCGCCGGCATGATGAAGCTGCTGCATCCGGACTGGCGCCTCGTCGAGGACGGCAAGGCCCTGCGGCGCGACCTGAAGTTCGCGGATTTCTGGCGCACGATGAGTTTTGTCAACGCACTCGCTCACGTCGCGAACACCGAGGATCACCACCCGGATCTCGAGATCGGCTACAACTACTGCCGGATCCGGTTCTCGACGCACGCGGTCGGCGGCCTGTCGGACAACGACTTCATCTGCGCGGCCAAGGCAGATGGCCTTGTCTGACACGGGGATCGATGCAGCGCATCGGCGCGTCATCTTCGCGTCTTCGCTCGGCACCGTATTCGAGTGGTACGACTTCTACCTGTACGGCACGCTCGCCGTATTCTTCAGTGCCCTGTTCTTTCCGCCGGGCAACGATACGGCGGCGTTTCTCGCCAGCCTCGCGACCTTTGGCGCCGGTTTCGCGGTGCGACCGCTCGGCGCGCTGGTGTTCGGCCGTATCGGCGACCTGATCGGCCGCAAGTACACTTTCCTGATCACCATCGTCGTGATGGGCGCCTCCACCGCGCTGGTCGGCGTGCTGCCGACCTATGCGCAGATCGGCATCTGGGCGCCGGTCCTGCTGGTGACACTGCGGCTCGCCCAGGGCCTCGCGCTCGGCGGTGAATATGGCGGCGCCGCGATCTATGTCGCCGAGCATGCGCCGCCGGGCCGGCGCGGCGCTTACACGAGCTGGATCCAGACCACTGCAACGCTCGGGTTTTTCCTGTCGCTCGCCGTCATCCTCGCCTGCCGTCTGGGTTTCGGCGAAGAGGTCTTCAAGGCCTGGGGCTGGCGCCTGCCATTCCTGCTGTCGGTCGTGCTGCTCGGTGTCTCGGTTTACATCCGGCTGAAGCTGGAGGAATCCCCGGTCTTC
>JAOUGR010000358.1 GCA_029857655.1 Gammaproteobacteria bacterium
GGTTGGATCGGCACGCTGGCGGGCGTCGGTCTCGGGGTATTGCTGGCCCTGTACGCCGGGGACATCACGCCGGTTCTGGAGCACTTGTTCGGCTTCCAGATATTCGACGCTGATGTTTACTACATAACGCGCATTCCTTCCGAGCTGCGCGGTTCCGATGTCGCGCTGGTCGCCGGTGCGGCGCTCGCATTGACATTCGTATCGACCATTTACCCGGCCCGCAAGGCCGCCGCGACCGAGCCTGCCGAGGCGCTTCGCTATGAGTGATTCAGCGCGCGGCCCGGCCGGCTATGCCTGGTGGATTGGTGCGCGTTACCTGCGGGCGCGCCGAGACAACCGATTTGTCGGGTTCATCTCCGGAATCTCGATGGCCGGTATCGCGCTTGGCGTCGCTGTGCTGATTGCCGTGCTGTCGGTCATGAACGGCTTCGAACGCGACCTGCAGTCCAGGATTCTCGGGGTCGTGTCGCACGCCACGCTGGAAGGCGCCGAGGGCAGGCTCGACGACTGGCGGGAACTGCGCCGCCGGACGACCGGCCGGCCCGGAGTCGTGGCGATCGCGCCATTCATCGAGGGACGCGGCATGCTGGTCGCCATGGATCGATCCGCGGCTGTCGAGCTGCGTGCGGTGGAACCCGCGGAGGAGCGCGCCGTATCCAGCCTGCACCGGCACCTCAGCGGTGGCGGGCTGGAACAGCTGGAACCGGGCGCCTATCGCATCCTGCTGGGGCACACGCTGGCCGCCGAACTGGGCATTTCGATCGGCGACACCGTGCTGGTGGTCATCGCCCAGGGAAATGTGACACCCGCCGGTGTTGCGCCGCGCATGAGGCGATTCACGGTGGCAGGCCTTATCGATGTCGGCATGTACGAGTACGACCGCGGTCTCGCGCTGCTGCATATCGAGGACGCGCGACGGTTGTTCCGGATGGGCAATTCGGTGACGGGATTGCGCTATGCGTTCAGCGATGGTGGTACAGCCGGGCGGCAGATACGCGAGCTCGCAGAAGGTCTTGGCGGCAGCTACCTGGTCAGCGACTGGAGCCGCAGGCACGCGAATTTCTTCCGCTCGATCCAGGTCACCAAGTCGATCATGTTCATCGTCCTGCTGCTGGTGATGGCAGTTGCTGCCTTCAACATCATTTCGACCCTCGTCATGGTCGTGAAGGAGAAGCGATCCGACATCGCAATCCTGCGCACCCTCGGCGGCACGCCGCGAGACATCCTGACGATTTTCATCGTGCAGGGCGCCGCGATCGGGTTGGTCGGGACCGCGGCAGGAATTGCGCTCGGGTTGCTGATCGCGCGCAATATCACGGCGATCGTCGGCGGCCTCGAACGCCTGCTGGGCATCACACTGGTGGATCCGCAGGTCTATTTCATTTCGGAACTGCCAGCGGACGTGCAATCCGGGGACGTGCTGGTCATCGCGGCGACGGCCCTCGTACTCGGCGTGGCCGCGACCATCTACCCGGCCTGGCGTGCCGCCGCCACCCAGCCCGCCGACGCCTTGCGGCATGAGGTTTGAGGCAAGAGCATGAATGACCCGGTGGTGCTGGCCTGCGAAGGTCTGGTAAAGGAGTTCCGCCAGGGACCCGCGACAGTGCGTGTGCTGCGCGGCGTCAATGCGTCGATTCGCCGCGGTCAACGGCTCGCGGTTGTCGGCGCGTCGGGATCCGGCAAGACGACGCTGTTGCAGCTGCTGGGCGGACTCGACCTGCCGACGAGCGGTCGCGTGCTGATCGATGGCCGCGAGATGTCGGCGCTGCCGGACGTCGAGCGCGGCAAGCTGCGGAATGTTGCGATGGGGTTCGTGTACCAGTTCCATCACCTGTTGCCGGAATTCAGCGCGCTCGAAAATGTTGCCATGCCGCTGCTGATTCGCCGGTTGCCGCGTGCCGAGGCCGAGGGCAGGGCGCGGACACTGCTCGCGCGCGTCGGACTCGCGGATCGCCTCACGCATCGTCCTTCCGAGCTTTCCGGCGGCGAGCGCCAGCGTGCGGCGGTGGCGCGCGCGCTGGTGACCGGGCCCCGGATCGTGCTCGCGGACGAACCCACCGGGAATCTGGATGGCGCGCACGCGCGGCAGGTTTTC
The DNA here is from genome assembly GCA_029857655.1 of Gammaproteobacteria bacterium. Taxonomy (GTDB): domain Bacteria; phylum Pseudomonadota; class Gammaproteobacteria; order Steroidobacterales; family Steroidobacteraceae; genus SCUD01. The sequence continues at coordinate 2,096 of JAOUGR010000358.1, forward strand.
GCGCTGATGATGGAATTGAATCGCGAATTGGGCACCAGTCTCGTGATTGTCACCCACGACACGCAGCTGGCGGCGCGCATGGATCGCGTACTCACGCTGGAAGACGGATTACTGCTGGAACGCAACGCTTGACGCGCTGACGGGGGCGACGCAGCCGGGCCATGCTCGGCTCTGGCCCCAGACGGACGATCTGCCATGTCCTGGCTCGTGCTGGCCTTCTGCGCCGGGGCCACCACCGTGCATTTCCTCCCCGCGCTGCCGGCACCCGCCGGTCTGGCGGCATGCCTTGTCGCGGGCCTGCTGGCGTGGCGGCGATGGCCCGCGGTCGCGGCGCTGCTATTCGGGCTTGCATGGACCTCAATCGGCGCGCACCACAAGCTTGAGCAAGACTGGCCCTGTGCGCGCGATCGCGAGCTCGCGGAACTGCAGGGCGTCGTGAGTGCGCCGGCAACGGAGCGGACAGGGCGGGTTGAATTCGACTTGCGCCTGACAGGGCAAAACGGATCCGGTGCGCCCGCGCTCCTGCGGCTCAGCTGGTATGAGGCAGGCGCTATCCCGCTGCCGGGCCAGCACTGGCGCATGAGTGCTCGGCTTCGCTGCCGCAATGGCTTCTCGAACCCGGGAACGCCGGACCGGGAACTCGAGTTGTTTCG
>JAOUGR010000072.1 GCA_029857655.1 Gammaproteobacteria bacterium
GCAACTGCTGGATGCGGAACAGGAAAGCGGCCTGCGCTGGGTCGAGGCGGGAAACCGCGGATTCACGCTGGCCTTCACGCCCTTCGAAGTGGCGACCCGGCTCGGCGAGTTGATGCGTGCCCAGGGTGGCGCCTGGATCTTCACCTCGGCGACGCTGGCAGTCGGCGACGATTTCTCGCATTTCCTCGGCCGTGTGGGCGCCACCGGCGCCGCCTCCGTGCGGATCGACAGCCCCTTCGATTTTGAGCGCCAGGTTCTACTGCACCTGCCCACCGACATGCCGGACCCGGCAAGTCCCGGCTACACCGGGCGTGTCCTTGATGTTGCGCTGCCGCTGATCGAGGCGGCGGGTGGCCGCAGCTTCCTGCTGTTCACCAGTCACAGGGCGCTGCGCGAAGCCGCGCGCCGGCTCGAGGCCCTGCCGATGTTTCGCGAGGCTTACCCGCTGCTGGTGCAGGGCGAAGCGCCGCGCGAGACGTTGCTGGCGCGGTTTCGCGAGCTGGGCAATGCAGTGTTGCTCGGCACCGCAAGTTTCTGGGAGGGCGTCGATGTGCGCGGTCATGCGCTTGCGCTGGTCGTCATCGACAAGCTGCCATTCGCTGCCCCCGATGATCCGCTCCTCAAGGCGCGTCTCGAGGGCATCCGCCGGCGCGGTGGTAACCCATTCCACGACTTCCAGTTGCCGCAGGCGGTGCTGGCGCTGAAGCAGGGTTTCGGGCGCCTGATCCGCGACCGCGAGGATTTCGGGGTCGTCGTGATCTGCGACCCGCGCCTGAGGAGTCGTGGGTACGGTGCGAAATTCATTGCGTCCCTGCCGCCGGCGCGGATCGCGGCCGATGGCGCCGAGGCCGCGGCATTCCTGCGTCGCCGTCTCGTGGAAGCGGGGCTTGGTGTTCCCGAGGCGCGCCAGGCATGAAGCTGCTCGCGCTCGATTCAGCGACCGAGGCCTGTTCAGCGGCGCTTCTGCACGAGGGCGGGTTGATTGAACGCTATGAGATTCTCGGGCGCGGACATGCGGAGCGATTGCTGCCCATGGTGGACGAACTGCTGACGGAGGCGGGCATCGGCCTCCGCGCGCTCGATGCGATCGCCTTCGGGCGTGGTCCAGGAAGCTTTACCGGGCTTCGCATCGCGGCGGGCATCACGCAGGGGCTCGCCGCCGGTGCGCAGCTGCCGGTACTGCCGGTCAGCGATCTCGCCGCGGTCGCGGCTGCGGGTGCGAGGCTATCCGGCAGGAACCGGATTCTCGTCTGCATGGACGCGCGCATGGGCCAGGTTTACTGGGCGGCGTTTGACTGCAGCGGCGGCCAGCCAATTGCGCTGACGCCCGAGTCGGTGGCGGATCCCGCGGCGGTAATGCCGCCGGACGGCACGGCCTGGTTCGGGGCAGGCCATGGATTCACCGCATATCCGGCCCTGGCCACCAGCCTGGGTGCGATGCTCGCAGGATCCGCTGCCGGGCTATTGCCTCGCGCAAGCGACATCGCCGCGATCGCCGCCATCGAATTCGCCGCGGGCCGGGCTGTCCCAGCCGCGCAGGCGCTGCCTGTGTACCTGCGCGATGAAGTCGTACATCGGCGTTGAAGGGAAATCTGATACTGGCATCATTGCACGGACAGGAATCACTGGAAGTCGAACCATGCGAAATATGATGACGGCGGTCGCGTTCGGTCTGTTCCTGGCTGCCCCGGGGCCTGCGTTCGCGGCCACGCGGGAACAGGATCGTGCCGAAATCGAGGAACTGAAGCGGCAGATTGCAATCCTGCCCGAGCTGCTGGCGCGTATCGAGCAGCTCGAAAAGTCAAACGCCGCCTTGCAGGCGCAGGCGCCGCCCACGGTCGCGGCACTCGAGTCGCGGGTCGCGGCCGTGGAAAAGTCGGATGACCGTCAGTCTGACCAGCTTGCACAGGGCCTGGCGTCCAACAACGCCATGGACTGGGCACGCAACATCAAGTGGAAAGGCGACATTCGTTACCGGCATGAGCAGTTCAACGTCGAAGGCGAATCCTCTGACCGCGTCCGGCAACGGATCCGCGCCAGGCTCGCCATGGATGCCAGGATCAGTAACACGCTGACGGCCGGATTCCAGATCGCCACCGGTGACCGCACGGATCCACGCTCGACTAATGTGACGCTGGACGACGGAAACCAGCGCAAGGAGATATCTTTGGATCTTGCGTACGTCGACTGGCGGCCACGCGACGGAATGCAGTTCACCGTCGGCAAGCAGAAACAGCCCTGGATCAAGGCGGGTTACAGCTTCCTATACGACAGCGACGTCAACCCCGAGGGCATTTCGTTCCAGTACGGCGGCAACACCGGGCCCTTCGCCAAGGCCTGGGGCTTCTGGCTGAATGAGCGCTCTTCCGCGGCTGACGGCAATGTCATCGGCGCCCAATTGGGCTACGCCTTCCGCGGAGGCCTGACCTTGGCGGCGGGTTACTGGGACTACGGTGCGATGCAGGACAGACCGATACTGGCGTTTAACGGATCCCCGGCCGGCAACAGCAGCTACACCGCGGACGCGAGTTGCACGCCCAGCCCGACGGGCGCAGTGCGCTGTTACACCTACGACTACAACATTGCGGCGGCCGACCTGCAGTGGTCCGGCAGGGTTGGAGCCATCCCGCTCTTGCTGTTCGGCTCTTACATGGAAAATATGGATCCGGGCGACCTGAACGTGGCCTACAACCTGGGCTTCCTGCTCGGCAAGGCCGCGGATCCGCACACCTGGGAATTCGGCGCCTTGTACGGGGATGTTGAGCGCGACGCGCAATTCGCGGCATTCGTCGATTCAGACTTTGCCGATGGCCTGACCCAGGGCAGGGGCTACGCGATACAGGGAGCCTGGGCCCCGATCGGAAACATGACGATGAAAGCCACTTACTTCATCAATGACCGGAATTACGGCACGCCGACTGAAGTCGACTACAGACGCTTGCAACTCGACGTGAATTACAGGTTCTGACAATGCTTACCCGACGCTTTGGAAACTGGCTCGGTTTCGTCGCCTGCGCGCTGGCGCTCGGGGTCGCGTTCTACGCCCAGTACGTGCTCGAGTTGCAGCCCTGTCACCTGTGCATTTTCCAGCGCGTGACCATCGCGGCGATGGGTGTCGCGTTCCTGCTGGCGGCCCTGCATTCCAGAGGCAGGCTGCGCGGCGCGATCTATGCATTCTTCATCGGCATCGCCGGCCTGGCGACCCTCGCGACATCGGGACGACATGTCTGGATGCAGTTGCAGCCACCAGGCTCCATCCCGTCCTGCGGCGCCGACCTCGATTTCATGCTGGAGCTATTTCCGCTGACCGAGGTGATATTGAAGGTGTTCAAGGCCGGGGGCGAATGCGCGAAAGTTGACTTCACGCTGCTCGGGCTTTCGATACCCGCGTGGGTATTCGCTTTCGCGCTGGTCGTGACTGCCGGCGGCGTCTGGGTCAACCTGCGAACACGCGATTGAGCACGCCGAAGTAGGTGCGTTGCAGGAGGTCGATGTCCGCGACCCTGCAGCACTCGTCCACCTTGTGAATGGTCTGGTTGACGACGCCGAGTTCCACGACCTGCGCGCCGAGTGGCGCAATGAAGCGGCCATCCGAAGTACCGCCACCCGTCGACAACACCGCCGCCCGCCCCGTGACTTCCCGCACTGCTGCCATCGTGTTCTCGGAAAGCGTTCCAGGCGGCGTGTAAAAAGGCATGCCGGACTCGAACCAATCGAGCGTGTATCGCAGGCTGTGGCGGTCGAGAATGCCGGTGACGGTGCTCTTGAGCTCATCCAGCGTCTGTGCCGGAGACCAGCGCAGGTTGAAACGCGCCTTCAACTCGCCCGGGATCACGTTCGCCACGCCGGTGCCGGCATTCAGGTTGCTGACCTGGAATGTCGTCGGCTGGAAATGTTCGTCGCCCTGGTCCCAGCTGTGCGCAACCAGCTCGGCGAGCGCGGGTGCAAAGCTGTGTATCGGGTTCCCGGCGGGTTCCGGATAGGCGACATGACCCTGGATGCCATGCACCGTCAGCCTGCCAGAGAGCGAGCCGCGCCGGCCGATGCGTATCGTGTCACCGAACACCTCCCGGCTCGACGGTTCACCGACCAGGCAATAATCGATGGGCTGACCGCGCTCGCGCAGGACCTCGACCACGCGACGCGTGCCGTCCACAGACGGCCCTTCCTCGTCGCTCGTGACCAGGAATGCGATTGCGCCATCATGGTTGGGGCGACCTGCGACGAATTCTTCCGTAGCGGTGACCATCGCAGCCAGCCCGCTCTTCATGTCCGCAGCGCCGCGCGCAAATACGTGGCCGTCACGGATGACCGGCTCGAATGGGTCGGATTGCCAGTGCTCGAGTGGTCCCGGCGGCACGACGTCAGTGTGGCCGGCAAAGCAGAATACGGGTCCTTTTGCGGCGCGACGCAGGGCCCAGAAATTATCGACATCGCCGAATCTCATTCGCTCGATGACGAAGCCCAGTGGCTCGAGACGCGCAATCAGGAGCTCCTGGCAGCCACCATCGACGGGACTCACCGAGGCGCGAGACAGCAACTGCAGGGTCAGGTCAAGGGTGGACGACATCGGTGCGGGAACTCCAAGCCGCGCTACATGCGCAGCAGGTCGTTGATGGAAGTCTTGGCGCGGGTTTGCGCGTCGACTTTCTTGACGATGACGGCGCAGTTGAGCGAGTGCGTTCCATCCGCCGCTGGCAGGCTGCCGGCGACGACGACCGAGCCTGCAGGCACGCGGCCATAGGTGATGGCGCGCGTTTCGCGATCGTATATGCGTGTGCTCGCGCCGATGAAGACCCCCATCGAGAGCACTGAGCCGCGCTCGACGATAACGCCCTCGACGACTTCCGAGCGCGCGCCGATGAAGCAGTCGTCTTCAATGATGGTGGGCTGGGCCTGGAGTGGCTCCAGCACGCCGCCGATGCCGACACCACCGGACAGATGGACATTGCTGCCGATCTGCGCGCAGGAGCCGACCGTCGCCCAGGTGTCCACCATCGTGCCGGAGCCGACATGCGCCCCCACATTGACGAAGCAGGGCATCAGTACCGCGTCGACTGCCACATGCGCACCCGCGCGCACGATCGCTCCTGGCACGACGCGCGCACCGTCGGCGCGGAAATGGGCAGCGTCATACCCGGCGTACTTCAGCGGCAGCTTGTCGTAGAAACGCAGGGCGCCGGCGTCCTGTACCGCGTTGTCGTGGGTACGGAAGTAAAGAAGCACGGCTTTCTTGAGCCATTCGTTGACGCGCCAGCTGAAGTCGACGGGCTGGGCAACGCGCGCCTTGCCGCTGCCCAGCAATTCCAGGCACAGGTCCAGTGCATCCAGCAACTCGCGTGGAGCGTCGCCCGGCGAGAACGAGGAACGCCGCTCAAAGGCCTGCTCGATGATTGTGCGCAGCTTGTCCATGGTGGCGCAGCGCTCAGGTCGCCGCGTCGCGGGCATCGAGCGCGCGCTGGAGGGCATCGGCGAGGGCAGCGCGCCGCGCTTCTTCGAGCGGGCGGCTAAATTCATCGGTCACGTAGAAAACGTCCTCCGCGCGCTCGCCGACCGTCATGATCTTGGCGCCGTGCAATTCGACTCGCTGGTCCCACAGCAGCTTGCCGATTTCGGACAAGAGGCCAGGCCGGTCTCCGGCGACGACCTCGAGAATCGTACGCCCATTCTTGGCATCGTCGCTGAATGTCACCAGCGTGGGTGTCATGAACATGCGTGCCTGGCGTGGCATGCGCCGGGTCACCGCTGGCGTGGCTGCGTTGCGTTCGGAAAGCGCCTTGGCAAGCTGGCGCTCGATGCCGGTCATGCGCTGGCGATCGGTGATGGGCTTGCCGGTGTCCTCCAGCACCAGATAACTGTCGAGGCTCGCGCCGTCGGTCGCCGGCGTGATCCGCGCATCCTGGATGCTGAGACCCATCTGGTCGAGCGCCGCAGTTGCTCGCGCAAAGCTGTGCCGGCGCCCGTGCGTGTGGACCAGCACGACCGTTGCGCCGCCGCGCCCCGGATGTTCGGCGACGGCGACCAGCGGGCTCGTGTCGCCAGGATCGCGCGCCGCAAGCTGTTCGGTGTGCCATGCAATCTCTGCAGCAGAGTGCCGCAGAAAATAGGCATCGGTGTGGACCGACCAGATGCGGTCGACGCCCACGGAATCTATGCCGCGGACGGCCAGCAGTTCGCGTGCCTGTGACTGCGTCTCTGCGACCAGCTGCTCGCGGTCTATCGGGTTCTCAAGGCCGCGACGCAGCGCCTGCTTGACGCGCTCGTAGAATTCGTCGAAGAGCGACGCTTTCCAGGAATTCCACAGCTTGGGATTGGTGCCGCGCACGTCGGCGACAGTCAACGCATACAGGTAGTCGAGACGGGTCTGGTCGCCGACTTCCTGCGCGAAGGCGTTGATGACTTGCGGGTCGGCGATGTCCTGCTTCTGCGAAGTCACCGAGAGCATCAGGTGATGGCGCACGAGCCAGGCCACCAGCCGCGCGTCGTAGCGCGAGAGCCCCTGCTCGAGGCAGAAGGCCTCCGCGTCAACCGCGCCAAGTTCGGAATGGTCGCCGCCGCGTCCCTTGGCGAGGTCGTGGAATATCGCGGCCAGGTAGGCAAGCTGTGGTTTTGGCAGCAAGCGGAAGATTTCCGCGAGCTTCGGAAATTCCTGGTCGTAGCGTTCCAGCGCAAAGCGCCGCAGGTTGCTGACGACAAACAACGTATGGGCATCGACTGTATAGGCGTGAAACAGGTCGTACTGCATGCGGCCGACGATGCGCCCGAAGGCGGGTATGTAGCGTCCGAGCACGCCGTAGAGATTCATGCGCCGCAACTCGTGGGTCACGCCGGCGGGAGCTTCGAGTATTTCGAGGAACAGGCGGTGATTGCGCGGGTTCTGCCGGAATTCCTCGTCGATCAGCCACAGGTTCTGGGTGACGAGGCGAATCGTATTTGCGCGCACGCCCTTGAGCCCTGGGTTCTGCTGCAACACCAGGAACAGTTCGAGGAGCGCGGACGGATTGCGATGGAAGACATCCGCCCCGGTCACCTCGAGGAATTCATCGCGCTCCTGGAAATGGCGCGACAGCGGCACCGGCGGCGCATCGCGATCAGCCAGGATTTCCTCGCGGAAATGCTGGAGCAGCAGTTCATTCAGCCAGCTCACGAACATCGCGGTACGGTAATAACGCTGCATGAACTGCTCGACCGCCAGCGTATAGGTCGCATCCTCGTATCCGAACATGCGCGCGAGGCGGATCTGGTGATCGAACAGCAGGCGGTCCTCGCGGCGTTGCGTGACGACGTGCAGCGCGAAGCGGATCCGCCACAGGTACGCCTGGGCGGCCTGCAGCTGGACGAGCTCGCGCTCGGTCAGGAATCCGTGGCTGGCAAGTTCCTGCAGTGTGTCCGCGCCGAAATGACGCTTGGCGACCCAGGCGATGGTCTGCAGGTCGCGAAGCCCGCCCGGGCTCTGCTTCACATTCGGCTCGAGGTTGTAGGCCGTGTCGTGGTAGCGGTGGTGGCGTTCCGTCTGTTCGCGCAGCTTGGCTTCGAAGAAGTCGCGGCTGGACCACAGCCGATCCGGCGCGAGCGCGCGGCGCATCGCCGAAAACAAGGTCTCCGGTCCGGCCAGCAGTCTCGCTTCGATCAACGTGGTGGCGACGCTGATGTCAGACAGGGCCTCGCGCTGACAGTCATCGATGGTGCGGACGCTGTGACCGATCTCCAGTCCGATATCCCAGAGAAAGGTCAGGAATCCCTCTAGCGCAGTCGTCCAGCCGGGTTGTTCAGCCTGCGGCAACAGCACCATGACGTCGATGTCGGAGCAGGGCAGCAGCTCGCCGCGGCCGTAGCCGCCGACCGCAACCAATGCGAGTTCGCCCGCAGCGGCACCCGCATGCATCGCCCAGGCGCGCACCAGCAGCGCGTCCACGAGCAGGGCGCGGTCGCGCACCAGCGCCTCGACGGCTTCGCCGGCGTGAAAACGACTCGCGAGTTCGCGATCGCCATCCTCGAGCGCGGCGCGGAAGTCGCGGACCGGCTCGCGGGCTGCCGGCAGGCGGATTTTCAGGGTATCGACGAATGGCCACGGAGTCGCCGCAGCTTCCGCGACGGCCATCGGGCCCTCGCTTGCTCCCGTGAGTGCTTCGCGCATCGCTCAGCTGCGCGTGCGGTCGGCTGCGCCGAGCGTCAGGACCTCAAAACCGTCAGCCGTCACCAGCACCGTGTGCTCCCATTGGGTGGACAAGGAGTGGTCCTTCGTGACGACAGTCCAGCCATCGCCCAGCAGCCGCACATGGCGCCGGCCCGCATTGACCATCGGTTCGACAGTGAATGTCATGCCCGGCTCGATCGCAAGGCCAGTGCCGGGCTCGCCGTAATGCAGCACCTGCGGATCCTCGTGGAAGTCTCGCCCGATCCCATGGCCGCAGTATTCGCGAACCACGGAGTAGCCCTGGGACTCGACATATTGCTGGATCGCGTGGCCCAGGTCGCCCAGCCGGTGGCCTGGCGCCACCTGCCGGATGCCGAGCCACATCGCCTCAAGGCCGATGCTGCACAGGCGCCGGGCCTGGACCGAGCAATTCCCGACCAGGAACATGCGGCTGGTATCGCCGTGGAAGCCGTCCTTGATGACCGTGACATCCAGATTGACGATGTCCCCGGCGCGCAGCTGCCGCTCCCCCGGGATGCCATGGCAGACGACGTGGTTGAGCGAAGTACAGATCGACTTCGGAAATCCCTTGTAATTCAACGGTGCAGGGATGGCCTTCTGGACCTCGACGATGAATTCGTGGCAGATCCGGTTGAGTTCCTCAGTGGTCACCCCGGGCTGCACATGGGGAGTGATCATGTCCAGGACGTCGGCGGCCAGGCGGCCGGCCACCCGCATCGCCTGCTGTTCGGCG
>JAOUGR010000359.1 GCA_029857655.1 Gammaproteobacteria bacterium
CCTTGCAAGAGGGTATTGCTTCCTCTCTCTCCGCCAATCTTTAGACATCGCCCATCAGAGACGATGTTCGTACCTCGCCGCAAGAAAGTCTGCTGGCGGTCTCGCGCAAAGTTTGGCCGGTACTCCCCATGACGCGAACCCGCGATACGCGCAAATGCTCAGCAGTTCGCGAGTGAATTCGCGGCGATCAATCGAATTGCGATGGAAGCGAGCGCAGCGGCGCCAAGCGCGGGCATCGACTCCGTGAAGGGGCGGAATGCGACTCGGACCACACACTCATGCTTTGGTCAATACCACACTAATCTTCTCTGATATCTGCTGCTGGGAAAAGTCCAGGTATGCCCGGACGATCGCGGAAGGGTGACGATGCGAGGGGTAGAGTAGATTGATTTGCAGCTCAGGCATGGGATGATCTGACAATAGGGCGACTAGCCGCCCATCGCCGATCGCCTTGGCAGCCAGAAACGGGGGAAGTTCGGTCACGACTTCACCGGCGAGCGCACGACTTCGCAGATGCGCATAGTCATTGGTGGTCAGCAACGCGTTGGGTTCAAATACAAGTCCGCCCAGGCGCCATGTCCCGTTGGCATTGGCGCCTACGCCCCAGGCCGCACAGGGAAATCGATGCAGTGCATCGGGCGTTTCCGGCAGACCCAATCGTTCAACCAGCAACGGACTGGCCACGAGGACGTGGCGATAAGTCAGCACGTGCCGCGCCACCAGGGTTTCGTGGGCGATTGTGCCCACGCGTAGCGCAACGTCAATGCCATCCTCGACGAGGTCGACGCGCCGCTCAGTGGTGTAGACATACACGCGGATATCGGGATAGCGCTGCTGGAAGGTCGCAAGCAACTCCCACCACGGCTCGAATGTCGGCGGCAGCGATAACCGCAATCGACCCTTGAGCCGCGCCTGATCGCTCATCACCGCCTGTTCGCCCTCGGCCAGCGCTTCGATGCCGCGACTGGCGTGCTCGTATAGCCGCGTGCCGGCATCGGTGAGTTTGGTGCCGCGTACAGAACGCTCGAGCAACTGGACCTTGAGTTGTCGCTCGAGCTCGCGAACCCGCCGGCTCAGTGTCGGCAGCGGAATCCCGAGGCGATCGGCAGCGGCTGACAAGCTGCCGGCCTGCACCACACTGACGAACATCTGGGCGGCGTTAAGGTCCACGGGGTATTCCTCTCAAATTTGAAAGGTACGTTACAACTAATGTGCATTCCCTACCAGAGATGGTTGGAGCAATGTATCTCCCCTGGCTGGTGTTTGACCAGCGCCCCACTACAACGGATCCAATGCCATGTCCATCCAGACCCTCCTGCAGCGCTACGAAACGGCGCTCAACAGCAATGACATCGACACCATCCTCGGCTTGTACGGCCGTGAACGGGTGTTCATGCCCCAGCACGTGCCTGCGCTGATCGGACGTGCCGCGGTGCGCGCCGGCTACGCGCAGGTGTTCGCCACCCTAAAGCTCGCCATTCGCTTCGACATCCATGAGGTCGAAGAAAACGGCGAATGGGCCTGGGCGCGCACCAGTTCGGCCGGCCGCACGCACATCCTCTCCGCCGACGTCGAAGTGGAGGAAGGCAACAACGAATTGTTCGTATTCCGGCGCGAAGACGGCGAATGGAAGATCCACCGCTATCTTTTCTCCACCAACCAGCCGCGCGCCTGAGGTCGCTTCCTTGAAAGCCTATGTGATCGAACAGGTCGGCGGTCCGGAAGTACTCCAGCTGCGCGATATTTCCTCGCCGGCACCCACGGCCCATGAGGTGCAGATTCGCGTGCGCGCGTTCGGCCTGAACCGTGTAGAGACCTATTTGCGTGCCGGAAAGATGGGCGCCATCACCGCGCCGCGCGTGCCCGGCATCGAAGCTGTCGGCGAGGTCAGCCACGATCCTGCCGGCACATTCCGTACCGGCCAGCGAGTGGCGACTGCAATGGGTGGCATGCAGTTCAGCCGTAACGGCAGCTACGCCGAAGAGGTGACGGTGCTGCGCAGCAACGTCGTCGACCTCGACGGCACGTCCTTGTCGTGGGAGGAACTGGCGGCACTGCCCGAGAGCTACATCACGGTGTGGGGTGCGCTGGGCCGCTTGATCGACGCCGCCCCGGGCCAGACGCTGCTGGTGCGCGGCGCCAGCTCGTCGGTGGGGCAGGCGGGCGTGGCCTACGCCAAGGCGCGAGGCCTGCGCGTGGTGGCCACGACTCGATCGACGGAGAACGCCCGCCGGCTGACGGCCATCGGCGCCGACGCGGTAGTCATCGACAACTCGGAGATCGCAGCCCCGCTGCGCGCCGCTGCGCCACAAGGTATTGACATCGGACTCGAAGTCGTCGGTGCCAGCACGGTGCGCGACAGCCTCAAGGCGCTGAAGCCCTTTGGCACGGCCGTGGTGATCGGGCTTCTGGGCGGCGCACCCGTTCTGGAAAGCATGCACCTGATGAACGATCTGCCGGCAGCAACGCGTCTGTCGTTCTTCCCCAGCGGCCTGTTCGGCACCGCTGCGCTGCCTGCATCCGACGCGCCGCTGAAGTGGATTTCCGAGCAAGTCGCCAGTGGCGCGATGCCTTCACTGCGTGTTCAGACCTTCGACTTCGATGATGTTCGACGCGCACACAGCCACATCGAAAGCGACCGGGCACTCGGCAAGCTGGTGGTGATGGTCTGACCCAGGCTCTCATCACCCAAGCCGTCGTCAGACAGGAGCATTTGCCATGAATCGAGTCCTTCGG